>CAKOFP010000051.1 GCA_933226995.1 Candidatus Nitrosopolaris rasttigaisensis
CTCGACGGCATAGTTGTGCCGAAGGTAAGTGAGGAAAGCGAAATAGTGGAACTGTGTGGCCTTATTACTGAGTTGGAGCAAAAGAGAGGAATCGAAAAGAACCATATAAAATTAATACCATCTATAGAAACTGCTAAAGGGGTAGTGAACGCTTACTCGATTGCTAAGGCTGATTTAAGAGTAAACGCCTTAATCTTCGGGCTTTATGACTTCCTCCATGACATGCACCTCGATCATGCAGACGATGATGGAACTGGATATTCGTATGCACGATGGAAAATTCCCGTTGATGCCAGAGCTGCCGGGGTGGTAGCGATCGATGCAATTTGGCAAAAGGTCGATGATATTCCTGGACTAAGGAATGATGCCGCAAGTGCGAAACGATTGGGCTACGTAGGAAAGAGCATAATTCACCCAAACCATATAGAACCTGTACATGAAATTTTCAAGCCAAGCAAAATCGAAATTGGATGGGCTACTAAAGTAGTGAACGCATTGGGCCCGTCGATGCGAATTGGAAAAGGCGGTGGCGTAGTTAAGCTAGAGGGAAAAATGATTGACGCGGCGCATTATAAGCAAGCGAAGGCCATTTTGGATATTGTCAACCAATGATGCTTTTGTTAAGTATATTTTTTTAGGAACCAGAAAATAAAATCACCTTAGGATCAGGGTTATCTATTGAACTAGGGATTCTAAATTCACATAGATTCAAACCGCAAATGCTTTCGAGTCTATAGATTCCTTCATCCCGACGAACTACCCAGACACATGTATCGATCACCGATACAATGAAAATCATATGTATTCCAAAATAAGGCGTATAGTTTTAACATTCAAACACTTCCATAATCTTTCATTTTGCAGTATATTTTTTAACTAAGCACACGTGATGTTGAGTTAGCGATATACACTTTGTTCACCGGTATCATACAGGGTCTTGCAGAAGTCAAATCGATCTCTACAATCAGAAGCAGCAACAAATCTGCTGATACCAAACTGTGCATAAATCTGGGAGGAAAACTCAAGGGAGATTTAAAAGTTGGCGATAGCCTAAGTATTAATGGAACCTGTCTAACGGCTACAAGAATATCAAAGACTGTAGACTTTGAAATAATAAATGAAACTATGAATCGCACGTGTCTTGGGTTATTAAAAGCTAGAGACAAAGTAAACATTGAAAGGAGCTTAAGGCTCAGTGACAGATTGGATGGACATTTCCTCCTTGGGCATGTGGACGGAATAGGCATAATTAAGAAGATCATTAAATCTCCAATCCAGACGAAGGTCTGGATAAGAATCCAGAATAAAAAACTAATGTCTTGGATAGTACCAAAAGGTTCAATAGCGATAGACGGAGTCAGTCTTACAATAGTAGATATCGAAGATAAAGATAAGATGATCTCTGTGGCTTTGATTCCGCATACACTGGCTACAACTACACTCAGATTAAAATCGATTGGGGAGAGAGTTAACATCGAGACAGATATTATTGGCAAGTACTTATCGAGACATCTACCAACAAAATAGTAAAAACTCGAATTTTAGTAAACTATATAATCGATCTGAGCCGCAGATTAACCATTTGGATTCAGTTGAGGGAGCTATCACCGCTTTAAGGAACGGGAGATTCGTGCTCGTCCACGATGAAATAGGACGAGAAGACGAGATCGATATGGTGATAGCTGCAGAGCAGATTAATCCGGATCATATTTCTACATTCAGAAGAATCGCAGGAGGCCTTATCTGCTTAGCAGTTGCGAATGAAATTGCAGTGAAATTGGGGCTAGTCTATATGCATGAGATCATACAAGATCTGTCAAAAGTCAATCCCGTATTTAAGAAACTAACGGCAGGGAGATCGCCATACGGCGACAACCCTAGTTTTTCGATATCAGTTAACCATCGCGACACTTACACCGGTATTACTGACATTGACAGAGCATTGACAATCAGGAAGATGGCTGAAGTTTGTAAAAAAATTGATTCAACCGGAGTTGATGAATTTTCAAACAATTTCCGCGCTCCTGGTCATGTCCCGATCTTAATAGCCTCAAAGGGCTTGCTTTACGGAAGAACTGGTCATACTGAATTATGCGTATATCTAATGAATATTGCGGGCCTAGCTTCTGCCGTAGCGATTTGCGAAATGTTGGATTCTACTACGCATAGGGCGCTATCGATAACGAAGGCAAAAAAATATGCGAGCAAGAATAATATTCCCTTACTGGAATCAAATCAACTAAAGACGTGTACCAAGACGTATACTAAGGTGTCATAATTTATAATTGGATAAAGTTAGAATAGGAGTAGTAGTTTCAGAGTTTAACAGAGAGATTACTTTCCCAATGCTCGGTAACGCAAAAAAACAAGCGAAGAAGATGGATGCAATAATCACTTATGTATGCTATGTTCCCGGGTCATATGATATGCCGGTGATAGTTCAAGAGCTTCTGAAAAAAAAAGACGTGGACGCTGCAGTTACCCTGGGCGCAGTAATCAAAGGCGAGACTAACCATGATGAGATAGTCGCAGAAAATGCTGCCAGATTGATTGCTGATTTGTCAGTTAAACATAGCAAGCCAGTCGCACTGGGGATTACCGGTCCTAATATGAGCTTTAAACAAGCAAAAGACCGAAGCGAAATTGTTCCCGTCCGCGCAGTAATTAGCGCGGTTAGTATGGCAACGAGAATTAAAAAAATAAGAGAAGAGAACCCAAGGCTTGTAGGTAAGATGAAAATAATAGGTTGACAATACAGCTCACAATTATTAGAATCGAAGAATATGGTCCTTGGACTATTACTCTTGGTAGCGACAGGGAAGCGCGACTGCAGATGCTCCAGGCAAATTTCTATTTCGATTTGCAACGATTATTTTCGGCGAAGGATTGTCTTGTTTATTTAAATAGATTTGATGAGTATTTTGCAATTACTAATGGTCTATCAGTTGCGGATCATCAAGTAATCGAGAGTGAACTTTCCAGCCTTTATAAAAAACTTAAGATATCTATGGCGATTGGGAGTGGCGAAACGCCATATCAAGCAAATTTGGACGCATACAACACCCGGAAAAAGGGAGAACTAGGTATCAAAAAAGCAAGAATTTTCGCGAGAGCCGCGATGCCATCGTCAGTACTGAACTCGATACCAAGAGTCAACGAATTTGTGCAAATAATGCATATCGATATGAATAATTCTGCTGATATAGCCTCCAAGCTGTCTCCATATGAAATCACGTGTCTTATTACCAAGATCTACGCTAGACTCTCAGAGGAATTTATTAAGAAAGAATCGTTGACTTTCTTTCTAGGAGGAGACAATTTTATGGTTGTATCAAATGCTGCTACAAAACACGATGCAGAGGAGACTATAATGAAGGTTACTCGAGGCACGAATATCAAATTAAATTGTGGGATAGGGATTGGAAGGACTGGGAGAAAAGCTGCCAACGCCGCTACAAAAGCACTGGACACGATTAGAGACCTCCGACATGTCGGAAAGGATCTACCAGTTTATGAAGTAGGATGTCTCTAATTCTCAAGAATGCTAGTCTGCTTCTCGGGAAAGACTTAACTTTTGTTGCAGAGGGTTATCTGGAGATTGGGAAAGATGGCATAATAAAAAAAGCAAAACGTGGACCATACCATCGCGGCGATTACAAGAAAGCAAACAACAATACAATATTTGATGCAGAAGGATTTCTCATAATCCCTGGACTTATCAACGCTCACACACACATAGGAGATTCACTGGGAAAAGATGTTGCAGTAGATTCAGGACTAGATGCAAGAGTTCATCCGGCACATGGAGCAAAACAGAAAATATTACAAAGAAGTAAACCAGATCATTTAAAGACATTTATCAGAAGTTCTGCATTGTCTATGATGAGAAGGGGGATAACGACCTTCGCAGACTTTCGCGAGGGTGGTACTGAGGGAGTCAAATTATTAAGAGATGCAATTTCTGGATTACCCATCAAATGTGTCGTATTTGGTCGAGCCGAGTATTATTTTGATATAACATCATCTGCCACCGGCGCCGGCCAACGAAATCTTCCTTCCAGTGCATTACAGATGACTTCCGATGTTTTAGAAATTTCTGATGGTTTGGGAATCAGCGGAGCAAACGAAAATAGCGACGAAACACTGCAACAGTATAGAAAATTAGTTCGAGTCAGGAACACGAGTGCAACCAAAGATAAGAAGAAGCTGCTAACAGCGATTCATGCCGCTGAATCTGAGAACACCATGGAATTTTCGAAATCACATACTGGTAAGACAGAAGTTGCTCGAATAATGAAGTGTCTGAAGCCTGATATAGTTATTCACATGACGCATGCCACTGAAAAGGATATCTCAATGGTAGCGAGAAACCGAACAGGAATACTTGTTTGTCCTAGAGCAAATGGGATTGTGGGGGCTGGCGTCCCAAGGGTCGCGAAAATGTTAGACCTAGGTTGCATCATCGGGATTGGGAGTGACAACGTGATGTTGAATTCTCCAGATATTTTACGGGAGCTAGATTATATCTGGAAGGTGTCACGGGCCGTCGAACGTTTCTTTCTGAGTGCCAGAGATATACTAAAGATGGCAACAGTAAATAACGCGGAAATTCTCAGACTAAATTCTGGGTATATTCAGTCCGGCCGGGCAGCAGATATTATTTTTATTGATAAGAGCCATGTAGATCTGTACCCTATACATGATCCATTCGCTGCTATAGTTCAGAGAGCTACCGAGGCTTCGATCAAGGCGGTCATGATAGATGGAAGGTTTGTAGACGGAGCACAATTCGAATTTGCGAATAACAATTAATGCAGCAATGACGGTTGACGGCAAAATTGCAACGACTTGTGGAAATTCAAGAATTTCTTCAAAACAAGATCTAATAAGAGTCCACGAATTACGCTCGTCAGTCGATGCGATTTTGGTAGGAATTTCGACAGTCCTAATAGATGACCCGTTGCTTACAGTCCGATTAATCAGAGCTAACAAAGGAAAAGACCCTGCTAGGGTAGTTGTAGATAGCGAAGGAAGGATACCACTAGACTCGAGAATTTTGAAGACTGCTCATAGAGTCGCAACTATAGTCGTTGTATCAGAACGAGCACATGACAACAAAATCCATAAACTCAGGAGTACGGGTGCAATAGTAATTACTGCGGGAAGGAAAATGGTTGATCTCGGAGAAGCATTATCGTGTCTGAAAAAGATGGGATTTAAGAACATTCTTGCGGAAGGGGGCGGTGAGCTAAATTGGTCTCTTCTTGACCTAGGAGTTGTCGACCAGCTAATTGTGACAGTATCACCGAAATTAGTGGGCGGTAGATCAGCAACTACACTAGTCGAAGGAGATGGTTATGAAAAAATTTCGCAGGCAATACGCATGGAATTAAAAAAAGTACTCAGACAAAATAATGGGGAGTTAGTTTTGTTTTACGAGCTTTAGACTCTGAGGATGATGTCCGGCCTCAGGCATTTAATGTCAGTACTCGTGCCTTTTTCATATTTTTTTCATTTGGCAAACTAAATAAATTTTGGGTCGCCTATGAGCCACGCTTGAATTATCATTATTTTCACTCACTTCCGTTGTTTCATCAGATCGTGAAGACAGCTCCTTTGCGCAGAAGAGCTGCTCGATTTTGACAGCTTATCGTCCTGAATCTGGGGCAGCATTACTTTTGGAGCTGCCATATTTTTCATAGTAAACTAATTTATCGAGAGGCAGTCGCTTCTTACTTTTACCGGTCAAGTTCCTTGCCGGATATCCAAAGCCTAGTATGACTGTAGGACTCAACTCGTTTGGTATTCCAAAGTCGCTTCGAAGTTTTTCTTCCCTTATTCCTGTAAACAGCCCCGAACCCACTTCGTGATTCCATGCGGCCAGTTGCATATTCTGTAACACTCTTCCTGCATCAATCAAATGAAAATTGTACTCTGGATTCGTCAGTACTATTACTGCAAAATTGGCATCTCTAACCCAGCTTCCGCTTGTACTATCTTCTGCCAGCTTCTTGAGATTCTGTTTATCGTTCACTAGGATAAATCGCCACTGTTGAGTATTTAGGCCACTGCCTGTTAACCTTGCCGCCTCAAGCACCTTTGACTTTATATCAGATGGAACATCCTGATTACTGAATTCTCTTACTTCTAACTTGGTTGTTATACATTCGAATGTGTCCATTTCCTCTGCACAAACTCAGTTAAGAACCAAATATCTAAAAGGTTTTCTAAGGTCCATGCTGAATATAGTATTATAGGTTATCCGGTATTGAGTCTTTTTTCCTAATCTTAATGAAAGGATGCAAATTCTAACTCTACACTTATCCCAAAGACCTAATTTGCTAGAACCTCTACTAGACTACAGTGAGGCAACAAAAAGGTCTGTATATCCAATAGTCGACGAATCTCAATCACTAGTCAACAGCAGGCAACGAATCTCAACTGAACCCAAGTTTGCCGCTGGTGTGATAGTCATTAATTGGGGAAATATTCAAAAACAAATTAATCACAAAGTTTCATGGTTAGATCGTTGGTTAGTAAAAAGGCCTTAAATACAGCCCCATCCCTAACTAGATGATCTAGCAGCACTTGTCGTTTTTGTGTTAGTTGTAATTCTGGGTACTTTCCACCGGCTAGCCCATTTTCCTAATTCTCTTAGTATTACTCCTAGCTCTTTCGCCCGAATAGTTAGACTATATTCAACCTTTGGTGGAATCTGTGGATAAATCTTTTTAGATACAAGGCCTTCACGTTCGAGTTCCAATAACCTATCAGCCAAAACAGTACTACTAATCCCTGACAAGAGTTTTTTGAATTCATTGAAACGTATTACTTCTTTAGTGCAGAGGTTCTTTAAGATTAACAAAGACCATCTCCTTCCTAATACCTCCCAGATACTGACTACTTCACCAGCTTCTTCTTCTGTTGCTCTTGCAACAGAATATTTATTTACCATTTGGTTTCACAATAGCGCTGAGTAATATTTAACTACTTGGCTTCAGTTGTTCTCACAAATAACTGAATCCAAAACTGTTGTAGTAGAGAATAGGCAGAAGCTAGTACCAAAAAAGTCTATTGCTTTCTTGAAGATATATCGGCAGATATCTGCTCGATCTTGTAACGAAGTGCTTCTTTTACTCTACCGTTGTCAACCATATTAAGCGGCCCTTTGCAATTTGTACATTTAAAGAACAACTCTACCGCCGAATCAAATTTCACGCGCGGACAATCTTTATTTCCGCAGTGGTAGAACTCCGAAGACTCTTCATACTCCAAACGGATCTGCAGTCTGTCAAGGATCTTTTTCTTTTGATTATCAATAAAACTATCGACCTGATCTTGTTTTGCTCTCCATCTATATACGAACCAGCCTTTTTTTTCGTCCTTTACTCTGATTCCTGTGATTAGAGCCTTACCAAACATATCGTAAAGGACTTTCCTTATGATATTAATCCTCAGACCAGTGGCACCTGCAATCTCTTCATCTGTGGCATCATCTGAATTTAGAAGCCCACGAGCAACCTTTAGGTACTCCTCTCCCCCAATCAGACCTGCAATTTTAACAAAAGAATCTTCGTATTCAGCCGAGCGCATGTACATACATACGTATTGCTATTTTTGGATATATAGTTAGCGATACAAAGGGATTTTAGGCAAACATGAGGTTTTTAGGCAATTTTTGCATCATGCTTTGGCATTGCGTTTACCTCAATAAATAAATTTTTTCGTACATTAGATTATCTTTTCCTTGGGTCCAAGCCGCAATTCCAACAAACTGATAACAGTATTAAAATGCCACTTTAGTATCTGTAGATTCGCATCCAGACGATGAATTATCTTGTTTTCTCAAATTTGCCGCGTCTACCCCAAGCATCGCTGCTGCTACCACGATAACTGTTGCCACTGCTGCTCGTATGTCTTCTATCACCATACCCCCTCCTGTATCCAAAGCTGGCCCGGGACCTACTGCTCGCACCATACCCTTGTCGTGGCTGATAACTTGTAGTATGATACCGACGCCGTTGTTGCTGCTGCCTGACTACAGGAACCGAAATTCCCATCTCTTCGTTAAGTTTGCGGACGCGGTGTTGCGTTTGTCTGAGAATTCTTCCAAAATTCTCAACCCTGTCCTGTGAAACTAATGAGATAGCTCTCCCTGTTGCTCCAGCTCTCGCAGTTCTTCCAATTCTATGGAAGTACATCAATGGATCCTCAGGAATATCATAGTTTATCACATGACCAATGGCTGGGACGTCTATTCCTCTTGCAGCTATGTCTGTAGCAACCAGAATGTCTTCATTTCCCTTCTTAAACCTGTACATTGCGATATCTCTCTGTTTTTGAGAAAGATCACCGTGAATTGTTATTGCTTTGAATCCTTCCTGTTTC
>CAKOFP010000052.1 GCA_933226995.1 Candidatus Nitrosopolaris rasttigaisensis
GGATAATACTGCTAAATGAACTACCACACGTATCCATTTTGTCGCAATCTCTACCAGCTTTCATCGCATCGTCAAGTCCTGCCTGATAATCGTCAAATTGTTTAGTTCCTGGTTTGTATGGATTACCTGCCGCTATATTGAACGCTTGTATATACTCTAATGAGTGTGGACCAGGTGCAGCGCCAGGAGCAATTTCAGTCACTCTGGCAAATCTTGGTATTGTTTTGGTAGATGGATTTCCTTCTGCAGCATTCCGTCCAGAACAAAAAGTTTACGCTGTGATGGCTAGGACATCTGGTTCCTAGATTTCATTCGCAATCCTTAAAGCCCATACTATAGCAAGACGGATAGCCTGGTTGATCCCAAAGTGCAGCATCTGCCTGGTGGGCCGATGTGGTGTTATTACCGACTGAGCTTGCTGAAGTATTCCCTTTTTGAGTTGAAGAGCCTGGCTTGGTAGTAGTAGGGGATGGTCCTGCTGCAACGTTATATGCACTACAAAAAGCCTTGCTGTGACCAGGAGGGCAACTCGTGCCAGCGGCGTTGTTACCATCTTCGGAACCAAGACTGGAACAGGACGGATAGCCTGGCCTATCACAATGAGCAGTGCGTGCTAAGATGGTTTTCCCAAATCTTGTCCACCGATAATCCAAAGCCGGCACTTGAAAGGAAAAAAGCAACATTAATTAAATGATTGAAATTCGTCCATGAGATTAGGTTCAACCATGGAAATACTTAGGATAATCCTTCATCTTTTAATTTAGGATATTGATACCAACTAGGGCCTTCCTTTATAGGAGTGATCTTGAGTTCCTTTCTTACATCCTCGATAGGCATCTCAATCATCTCTTCAAATTTCACAGGAAATAGTGATTTTGCTTCACGACCCATCTTTAATCCCTTTGACAGAGTATCAAACACTAGACTAGACTGAATCTTTTCAGATTCTGGAATCTTCGCCAAACCTGGGAAGCAAGCCGCGGCCACTGCAATTAAATCTATTAACATGAAAGCCGGATAAGCATATTGGGTGACGTTGAGAGCTATTACTCCTATTTCGCCTATATACATGTTGAACCCACTTATTGTATGATATAAATCGTGTGTCTTGCGAACTCTCATAGTAACATAGTCTGATAAATCATCAAGACTTGGTCTGTCTCTAGATCTGTAAAAATGGGGTTCAAAACCCATAGTTTTCATCAGTTTAGCATAAGTATATCCTAGCGAATTCTTTGGTAATTTCATAAGCTCATCTAGGTTATATTCTGGGCCCATGTATCTTTCCTCAAGCATCTTAGCAGAGTCAGGATCTTTTTTTAGCTTCTCTATGCAATTATTCATCCAAATGGTTTTGTCGAAACCATCCTCTAGATCAAAGACATTATCTAATGTCCCTCGGTGTGTTGCAAAATGTTTGATCATTCCTCCAATTAATTCTATATTCTCTACCTTACTCATAAGATCCATATAACCCATTTTATAAAATCACTAGTTACCTTGTCAGAACGATGTTAATTAAGTTTTGTACCTTTATTTCATGCCTAAATGACGATTAAAATGAGATACCAATAACTCGAATCACAGAAATAGTTGCATAGGATTTCTTATATAACGGCTATCCGATGTCATTACCAGTACGGTAAGTGGTGTTTGACTACAATAAATCCTCCAAATGGTAATAATAATAACAACAAGATGAATACTATTAGATGGCTGCAATTTCTGGAAGTTGGTTTGGGTGCAATCGCCATTATCATAACAATCGTAACTCTGACATATCCTGGTCTTGCAACACAAACCATTATTCGATTGGTTTCAATAGTCCTTCTAATAATTGGATTTGAAAGGATTGCTATTGGAATAGCATTTCCGTCGCCAAATAAATCATATCGACTAGCTAATATTGGACTTGGTCCATTAATTATAGCCCTTGCTATCGTACTTGTTTTATTTCCACAATCTCATCCAGTACCCCAGGTGGCGTTGGGTGCATTAGCTTTGCTGTTTAATGGTATTAGTAAGATAATACAAGGCACGCTAGGTAAAGAAATTCCGCGCTGGTCAAAGGGCATTCTTCTAGGAGTAGGAACACTGAATATAGCCGTGTCTGTTTTAGCAATAATGCTTCCTAATCTTCAAGAGAGTACATTAGCACGTAGTGTTTCGATTACGCTATTGATAACAGGAATACAGATGATAACATCAGGTGTAGGTATGAAGAAAAAGCATAGGAAATCGCACCCTAGCAAGACGTGATATGCTGTTCACATTTCTAGGTCTCTGCTTTTATGCTTTTGATTAGTTCTTGTAAAAAACTTTGAGGTCGCAGGCATCTTTATCTATCTTGACTGGAGGTCACAGAATCTACATAAAAATCTGCAAAATGTTTTTTAGGTAGCTTGAAATAATAATCATCCTCTATACAGAGGATGGATCATGAAATATGACTATACAAACAAAATTGTACTAGTAACTGGAGGTACGGGTGCTTTGGGAAGAGCCATAACAGCAGCGTTCATCGCATCCGATGCTAAAGTAGTTTCATCGTATGTAATTGATAGAGAGATAGAGCAACTGAAAAAAGAGAGCAAAGCAGTAGTAGAATTAATCAAGACAGATGTAACAAAGGAAGAGGAAGTAGAGAAATTAGTTTTAAGCGTCATTAGCAAGTACGGCCGTATTGATGTGTTGGTTAATGTGGTTGGAGGCTATTTAGGAGGTAAGAGCGTATCCGAGCTTGATGAAAAAGAGTGGAATTTAATGATGACTATGAATCTAAAATCAGCATTTTTGATAAGTAAACATGTTATACCGCAAATGGTATCTTCAAAATATGGCAAGATAATGCATGTATCTTCTAGAACTGGATTAAAATCCAGCGGATATGATTCCGCTTATGCAGCATCAAAATCTGGATTGATCAGGCTTGTTGAATCACTATCTGAGGAAGTGAAAGATTCTAATATTAATGTAAATTGTATAATGCCCAGTACGATAGATACTGAAGCTAATAGACGAGCAATGCCCACCGCTGATCATAGTAAATGGGTAAAGCCTCAGGATTTGGCAAACGTAGTATTGTTCCTGTGTTCAGACGAAGCAAACGTCATAACAGGTGCTGCTATACCTACATATGGAGTAGCTTGATTGAATTTTTTTGGTATTAAATCTATCTAGAGAAGAAGTTAAAGGTTAAGATTCTTTGGCACTCTCAAGTTCGTGCAGATTGTCTAATATTATAAATAGTAATAACCTCATACTTCAAACATCAACTGATGTTCGTGCCCCTCTGTCATATGCTAGCGGCCTCAGAGATAAGTTTCTCGCAGCGATCGCAAATAAGCTAGAGACAAAAGACTGCATTACCATATATGAGATCACCCGAATGTTTGCAGGGCTGAAGAAGTCAAGTGGATGAATGAAGCTTATAATAACTTAGCTGGCTAACTAAATTGGAATACGAGAATAATAGGCATATAAAAGTGGAGGAGATTAAACATTGGATGTAACTGTTGATTGCAGTTACATAATTTATTACTTCATACACTACGTCAATTTGGACTAGGTCCTTGACGTGAGCAATCTTGTAAGAAATGTATATTTCGAAGTATTTTAGTAATAGAATTGAATTCTTATTTGATCCGAGTCATGAACGTAAAACGATTGAGAAAAACCACGCAGGTCTGCTTTTTCTTCTTCTGCAATTAGATTACATTCGTCAAGATATTTTGATACCCTTTCAAACTCTCGTTTGTTCGGAAGATGTATAGCAAAATGATCTAGTCCAGTTAAATCTGAAAAAGAAGCACGAGGTAGAATGTCTTCTCCAAGCCAAATATTAGTAGCGATATGATGATGATATTCATCGGCAGCAAAAAAGTATGCACCTGGATAAGTGGCAGTATGATTTAGGCCCAATGTTTCTGAATAGAATCTTTTTGCATTAGTAAGATTAGATACATGTAAATGGACGTGTCCAATCGAAGTCTTGAGGGGAAATCCCTTCCACTGTTCGTCATTAGTCGATTCACTTAGCAGATCTTGTATGTTTAGCGGCTCAGTCACCATTTTAACCTCATGACCTTTCCATCTCCATTCAGAACGAGGTCTGTCTCTATATATCTCAACTCCGTTAAAGTCAGGGTCGCGTAAGTATATGGATTCAGACACAGCGTGATCTGCAAATCCATCAAAATGTACATGATCTCGATGCTCTTGTAGATGTCTGAAGATATTAGCCAAGAGCCTTCTTTCTGGAAGCAATATTGCAAGATGATAAAGTCCAGCTACCTTTCTGCCTCTTTTGTTTTCTTGCAACAAGAGGAAATCATTTTTACCCTTAGGAATTGTTTCTATCTTTGACAACGCAATCAAAAAGGATGGCGACTTGCTATCCGTTCCTGTTGAAAGGAACACACTTTCTGAAGAGGAGGATGTTTTTCCAACTAGCTTGAAGCCAAGAATTGAATGATAAAATTGAAGAGCTTGTGCTATATCAGATACTCTTAGATGGACATATCCTATCTTCGCAGCGGGATGAATAGTGAAAGGTGTACTACCTTGGATCACGCTTTTACAATAGAATTTGAAA
>CAKOFP010000053.1 GCA_933226995.1 Candidatus Nitrosopolaris rasttigaisensis
CACTTAAATACATCATTTTTTTCAGAGAATGTAGATTATGTCAGATTCCCGAAATGTTTCGACGATAAATCCCTTTGAGGTAGCACTTGAACAGCTAGACGAGGCTTCAAAGCTAATCAATCTTGATAAGGGATTACATGAGATATTGGCCCATCCAAAGCGCGTTCTTACTGTTTCAATTCCCGTTAGATTGGATAACAGCGAGATCCATGTTTTCACAGGATTCAGGTCACAGCATAATGATGCAAGGGGTCCATATAAAGGTGGTATTAGATACCATCCGCAGGTCACAATTGACGAAGTGAAAGCACTTTCCATGTGGATGACTTGGAAATGTGCCATAGCCGATATCCCTTACGGAGGAGGCAAGGGAGGCGTTATTTGCAATCCAAAACAAATGTCGGATCTTGAACTCGAACGCATGACGAGACGGTACGCGTACGCGATAGCTGACATTATCGGACCGCACACGGATATTCCAGCGCCCGATGTTTATACTGGAGGAAAGGAGATGGCATGGATCATGGACACGTACTCTGCACTTAAGGGAAACTATGTTCAGCCTGAAGTCATTACAGGTAAACCGCTGGCCATAGGTGGCTCTCTGGGGCGAACAGAAGCTACCGGAAGGGGATTATCCTTTACAGTACGCGAAGCTGCCCGGAAGTTGAAGCTTAACATGCACACAGCAACTGTTGCAGTTCAAGGATTTGGAAACGCGGGCCAATTTGCCGCTCAGTTATTAGAGGAACAGGGCGCAAAGGTTATAGCTGTCTCTGATTCAAAGGGAGGAGTGTACAACAAGAGTGGTATTCAGATTGGGACATTGAGGAAGCATAAAGAGAAAAAGGGCTCGGTAGTTGGATTCCCTGGAAGCAAGTCGATTAGTAATGAAGAGGTGCTCGAGACGGATTGCACCATATTGATCCCTGCTGCCCTTGAAAATCAGATCACCAAAAAGAACGCTCCAAAAATTGGCGCCAAAATCGTGGCAGAAGCAGCCAACGGTCCTACTACTCCAGAGGCTGACGATATTCTATACAAAAATAAAACCCTAGTAATCCCTGATGTTCTGGCCAACGGAGGTGGTGTGACTGTCTCTTATTTCGAATGGCTTCAAAACCTCAGAAGAGAATACTGGAGCGAAAACCAAGTAAACGAGATGCTCGACAGGAACATAACACGGGCATTTTCAGACGTTTATGCTACGCATGATAAATATCAAGTCAACATGCGAAAAGCTAGCACAGTCTTGGCGATAAATCGAGTAGTGGATGCAATAAAAATTAGAGGATTATGGCCTTAATCGATCGGGATAATGGGTATCTGGAAGTGATACTCTCACCGGTCGAGATTGGATCTCACGAACTTTACTATTACTTTATCTTTATTCCGTGCTAAACGAATGTCCACACGAACAGCTCTTTGTTACGTTAGGATTATTAATTTTGAAACCGGCTCCCATCAAGCTCTCGATGTAGTCGATGTTTGCACCTTTAAGGTACCTTTGGCTATAACCATCTATTAGAACTTTCACTCCATTTTGTTCAATGATGTGATCATCTTCTTCAGATTTTTCTTCAAATCCCATTCCATACGAGAGGCCAGAACAACCACCACCAGAAACATATACTCTCAAGAAGAGGTTATCTTTACCTTCCTGTTTCATAAATTCTCCAACCTTCTGAGCCGCCTTTGGGCTAATGCTGACGACCTGACTTTGTTCTGCGCTTTCCATTGAAATCAACTTCGCCTTATAAATATAATAACCTTTTCCTTCGCTCGTCGCTAATCTCCCTTTTGCATAGTATGCGATTAACAAGCTTTCTTACAGAACTGTTATCAGGAAAATGTAATAACAGTAAACCAAAATGACGATATCAATAAAAATAATGATACCAGGACAAATTTTAGTGCTGTCCTCTGGCCAACACTTTTGACCAATTTGCCAGACTTCCAGCTGCGCCTACCCAGGAAGTTACGGAATGGTATACAGGAACGTTGTGATCTTCGATTTGATCCGAGATTTTTTGAGTAAACGGTCCACCCATTGCCCCAACTAGTATCGGTTTTTTCTTCTGCTTCTGGAACTCTGCCAATACATCTACGATGGTCTCTTCCAACGGGTCATCTTGGAATACGAACCAAGGCATGATAATATCCACATTAGGGTCATCGATGAAGGTTTGGATAGCGAATCGATAGTCATCCGCGCTTGCCGAACCTGTAATATCGCACGGATTTCCGACTACATAGGTCGGTGGGTAGTGCTCCTTAAATGCTCTCTTGCTCGCTTCGCTGATTTCGGCGACAGCCAATCCTAGTTCCTCAAAATGATCTATGGCTGCTATAACCGGGCCTGCGCCATTTGTAACCATCGCGACTCTACCTCCGTTCGGAACGGGTTGCCATATCAATGCCTTAAGCGATCCGGTGAGCTCTTCGTAGCTATTGACCGAAATTATTCCTGCTTGGTCTAATGCTCCTTTAACAACTGCATACGATCCGCCGAGCGATCCTGTGTGCGACAGGGCCTGCTTCGCACCTCTAGTAGTCCTACCGTTCTTGAACACAACTACAGGCTTCTTTGCTTCTTGTATTACTTTCTTAGCAGTATTCATAAATTTGCGTCCGTCGCCAAGTCCCTCTACATAGAGACCGATAACCTTTGTCTGAGGATCCTTTGAAAGGTACCAGATCATGTCTGCCTCGTCAACATCAGACCTGTTGCCATATGAAATCATCTTGCTCATCCCAAAGGCGTCAGCTGTCTCCATAAATGCGATGCCTACGGTTCCACTCTGGGAGAGAAAAGCGACTTGACCATTCTGTGGTCTTAACATACGCTCATGCCCTTGGAATGCGCAGTCAAGGCGGTTTTGGCCATTAAACATTCCGATGCAGTTTGGTCCGATAATTCTTACCTTCAGCTGACTCGAAAGTTCCTTGATCTGTTGTTCGATAGCAGCACGCTCTCCACCAAGTTCTTTTCCTCCGCCGGATATGATGACCATATTATGGATATTCTTCTTTCCACAGCTTTTCAACAAGTCCGGGACAAACCTAAGATCGACTGTAACTACTACTACTTCCACAGGCTCGTCTATATCCTCGAGGCTCTTGTATGCCTTGATACCCATAATTTCAGGGTATCCCTTTGCGTTGACTGGAAAGACCTTTCCTTTGTATTCATGTCTCACGAGACTTTCGAAGACAGAATTTCCCACTTTGCCTCGTTCTGGGGATGCGCCAATCAATGCAATCGATCCGGCGTTGAAGAAAACATCCATGTAGCTCGAGTCTGGCTGGGATTTGGAAATGGCTTCTGAACTTGGCTTTTCCTTCAAAATTATTTTTGCATCGACAACATAATAATCATGGGGATATGCTATCACAGGATTAAAATCGATACTTTCGTAGTATGCAGCCATATCCGTTCCAAGATTCCCAATGTTTACTATTGCATTCCCTAACATATCCAAATCCACAGGTTCTGAACCTCTGAATCCTTTCAGAATTTGCTTTCCTTTCAGATCGTTGATCATCTCTATTGCATCTTCTTTTGTGATCGGTAGGACCCTAAATGATACATCTTTAAAAATTTCCGTATTGATTCCGCCTACGCCAACCATGATAACTGGCCCAAACTGTGGATCATTTTGTAAACCAACGATCAACTCGATTCCGGGCGGGACCATCTTTTCAAGTAGTATACCTTTAGTTTCATATTGATTTGAGAGGCGCCCGTGCATGTCCACAAATGTCTCCCGGACCTCTGCTTCTGAAGCAAGCCCGACCTTGACTCCCTTGACGTCAGTTTTGTGCAAAATCTCAGGAGAAACGATTTTTGCGACTAGTGGGAACCCAATCTGCTTTGCCTTTTCGACAGCTTCTGATTCAGTCTTGACTAATGCGTACGTCGGAACTTTGATTCCATATTCAGTCAAAATCTCTTTCGCAGATTCTTCCGTTATTACCTTATTCTTCTCTGAAATGATATTATTAAATATCTCTTGGACCCTCTTAGCCTCTTTTACCATTCAATTACCGAGAAAAAAGCTGGGAGAGCTTCTAATTAACTTTACGTGTTTAGTTTCACGTACTTAAGGTAAAAAATTCAAACCCGAACTTCGTCTAATTATTGACCCTTGAGGTTTGTATGAGGTACTGCCCACCGAGCAATAGAATGGAGCGGGTTATCCATTTTACAGTCGATAAGAACGGAGATGATCGATCAATTATGAATTTTCAGGATATCCTTATACAAGAACAAAAAACCTTAACAATTTCGACAGTTGTGTAGTATGTGGTAGTGGTCGGTTCTCATGTTCCGCTATTTAACATAATTGATTGAGACCTATTTATATGCCGCGACGATAACCGCTCCGCCTAGCAGCCCCGTTTCAAAGTCTACTTTGGAAAAATATTCTTTTAACAGGTTATTAAGATCAGAGTTTTTTGGCCATCTGCAATAAGTACCATAAAGAGCTTGAAATTTAAGCCCCAGCTTTCCTGCAACTGCAAAGGCCAGAATTCTAAGTATATGCCTTAAGTAAAAAGACACACATGCCTCTGTCAACGGATTGTCAGGTTTACCAAGATCTACAATGATTAATCGTCCTCCGAGCTTCAGGACTCGACTGATCTCAGAAATGGCAGGTCGAAGCTGAATCGCGTCTCGAAGTGAATAGCCACAAAGAACCGCGTCAAAGATACTGCTCCTAAAAGGCATATATTCGAAGACTCCTGAAGACATGGGTAATTCCGAGGCTGGCAGGAACAAATGTTTTGCAGCAGCTAGCATTTCAGGGATAGGATCATACATGATAATCTTAGACGTGCCATTCGTTTCGTTAAGCGCAATTCGTGACATATTCCCATAACCTGAGCCGGCATCCAGGAGGAGGTTGCCCGGATGAACGCGACCATGGATCCCTTTTAGTCGGAATTTCATGTCTTTTCCCAATGAAATGGCCCTGTTTACTTTGTCGTACACTGGAATTACTAAGCGTAACACCTCGATGACTTCGCCCCAGTATCCATGACCAAGTCCTGACATCTATGAAATCTAGTACAGAACCCTTGCTATTAGTTTTCACATATTTTTTGTAAATGCTTAGCTAATAACTATAGAACCGACGGAAGCAATCTGCATATTGGACGGCTGTTGCTTATCGTTTTTTTCGTTGTTGTTTTTCATGTCCCCACTCCGGACTAATTTTTATTTTTTAGTTTGTAATTGGTCCTTCGCTTTTGGCGTTCGTCAGAGCCCCTGAGAAGGATTAAATAAGTACTATTCTAATAGAAAGTCCCATGTCTTCGGAGAGAGAATATGTTTGTCCAGATTGTGGTTGCCTCTTGATACATAGCAATCCGCTTACTCTCGAAAGCATGGTGGATGTTCATAATCAGCTTTGTGTTGTCAAACGCCAAAAGTCAATGGCTTCGCAGCTCGCTACTAGGGCATCTGCTCCACCAAAACCTGTGACAACTGGAACTCAAAGACCTGGTGTGACTTCTGCCACTCCTAGTATTACTACTACCGCTGCTACTACTACTACTACTGCAGGTAGTGCTAATACTACTATATCACTTAGTGGTACTGGAACTAATTATTCTAAAGCTGAAGGTCCTATAGATCCTGAATTCAAATCAAAGAGGCAGGTAGTCGGCACTTTCCAAGGAATAAAAGTATGGGGACCAATAGACCCACCAGGACAGCTGGGCATTTGGGGCACGCAAGTAACTGTAGATTTTGATATATGCATAGCGGATGGTGCATGTATTGAGGCCTGTCCTGTTAATGTCTATGAATGGCTAGATACTCCTGGACATCCTGGCTCAGAGAAAAAAACATTTATGGCTAGAGAAAAAGACTGCATATTCTGTATGGCATGTGAAAACGTATGTCCTCCCCAGTGTGTAAAAATATTCCAGAAAGGTACATGAGATACTATAAGATACCACTACGTCATTTTTTTGTAATATTTTTATCTTTTTAATCAAATTGGAAATCTTGTGTATGTGACTATAAATATACGGCTAGCTGACATTGGTTCTTAGGCAAGATAGAATGCTTGGCTTAGGCGCATTCCTTTATGTAATTTTCATAAGTGTTGCCTGGATTATGACTCTTTACACTCTCAATTTTTACTACCTTTCCTATCAGTCTCTGCACAATAATACACATCAAAAAAGAAAGAGCAAAATACGTCTCCAGGGCGATTCTACTTCTCACGACAATCTTCCGGTAGTGACGGTTCAACTCCCTATATACAACGAAAAGTATGTAGCAGCCCGGCTAATCGATGCTGTATGTTTACTTGACTATCCGAAGGATAAACTCGAAATTCAAATCCTTGATGATTCTGACGACGAAACTTTCGAATTGATAAAGTTGATGGTTGGCCAACTCAAGCTTGGCGGTGTCAACATTCATCATTTTCACAGAAGCTGTGGTAGACCAGGCTACAAAGCTGGAGCATTGAAAGCCGGCATGAAATACGCAAAGGGGGAATTCATCGCGATCTTTGACGCAGATTTTATTCCGGCGCCTTGTTTTTTGAAAAAAACTATTGGTTATTTTGTCGACCCTAAAATAGGCTTAATCCAGTGCAAATGGGGTCACTTAAATGAAAACTATTCATCTCTTACGGAAGCGCAGGCAATTTCTCTGGATCTACATTTCTTAATTGAACAAAAGGCAAAGAGTCTGACACATCTGTTTATGAACTTTAATGGATCAGCAGGTATATGGCGAACATCGTGCATCGTCGATGCCGGCGGTTGGCATACTACAACTCTTGTCGAGGATCTTGATCTTAGCTACAGAGCTCAGCTGAAGGGCTGGAAGTCCCTATTCCTTGAAGATATAGTTGTGGAAGGCGAGCTACCCGTTCAGATGAATGCAGCAAAGCGTCAACAATTTCGATGGGCAAAGGGTTCAATCCAGGTTGCGTTGAAATTATTAATCGACATTTTGTTAGAGAAAAAAATAGCTATCGACACGAAGATTCAGGCTTTCATTCAATTGACCCGCCACGTAGTCCATCCTCTGTTTCTTGTCCAGTATCTTGTTTTTCCTATATTACTGGCATTAAATTACAAGTTATACGCGGTAAATTGGGTTCCAATTACAGGAATTCTGATATACGTTCTGATGGGTCCTGCCACTTATCTTTACATGATAAGAAGGATTTGGGGCGAAGGGTGGAAGGACAAGGCAAGACAATACCTGTTCTTGATTTTTTTTGCAGCAGGAATATCCGTTAATAACACCATCGCGGTCTTTGATGCACTATCCGGAGGCAAGAGTGAATTTTTACGAACGCCGAAGTTTGGTGTCGTGACTAAAGACGATCATTGGAGAGACAAGGCGTATGTCCTGCCGTTTACGAAAACCACCTTATTAGAGGTTTTTTTTGGCGTGTACGGATGCATCGCCATATTTGTATCCATTTTTTCACGAAACCCAGTTTTCGTTCCCATCATTGCTATCCAAACAGTCGGCTTCATTTACATTGCATATCTGAGCATTGTGCATTCTTCACATAAAAATAAAATAGATAAAAAACAAAGAGGAGTGAATTATTCAGAGAGCATGCCTACGCAAGCTTCAATGATGAGGACCGTGCAGACTGACACCCTTCTAAGTGATAGAATAAATACAACCGCGCGTGCAAAAACATTGCTAACGACGGGGCCTGACAACAGGAACAATCAAAGCGATATGAGAACTAAATTTTACAGGTTGATAATAATAGGAGTTGTGGGATTTCTAAGTCTTGGAGGCGCTTTGGTTTATTTTGGTTATCAAAATGCTATTTATCCGTTGGACAAAGCAATGGGTTATTTAGCAAGGGCTGAATCTGCCCAGACACCAGAAACGATCGCCGATTATCTTAGGCCGGTTAAACATCTTCTCCCGATGGAAGGAAATCCTGTATGGTCGTTTCCAAATCCGAGGACAGATTTTGGATTAATCCAAAACGATCTCGACGCGATGTTATTGCGAACCGTCTCTATTTCATCCGTAGAACCCAATAGCGCGGCATACAATACAGGATTAGAAGACCTGCACGGGTCAATCAAGATAATTGAATCAAACTTAGAAGAAGCTACACCGTATGTCTACGTTAGCTTCACAAATATACTCCTGGGGGGACTGTGGGTAGGAGTAATCATGTTGATATTTGCTGCGCTGAGGAGAGGTAGAGCTAAACTCAGGTATGAGACGACTTGAATAAAAATTCGTGTGAAGCGAGCCACTACATATATCGACGGTCTCTGCCCTCTCATCGAGTTCAATTCAAAGATTAAGTGAGTCTCGACAACAGAATCACATGATAATCTATTCCTCCCAAGCAATAGATTGGTCAGTTACCCTAGTACTGTCTTCATTCTTTTCCGTCAGGAAGACTTGTCATCATCCCCTCATTGGTATCGTTGTGTTATATTATTAATGCTTCGTTTAAAAGTTAAATTTTGTTAATCAAATATGAAGTAACATGTTACATCCGTCTTTAAATAACGATTATCGCGCTTTACCTCATGTTAGCAGAAGAGGAACTTATCCAAAGGATTTGTTCTGCTGGCCAGGCCGGCATAAGGAAAACAGATTTACGCAAAGAATTTCCGCAGCCTGAGATCGATACCATGTTGGAGAAATTGACAAACGATGGTCAGCTTTTCATTGACAAGAAGGGTGCTGCATATTACTGTTGGCTTAAGGAGGGCTATCTACAATATTTGCTAAATTCAGACCCCAGGTTCAGATTGACACATGAGGCAATATATTCTTTGGAAACGTCCATCCACAAAAATGCGGACCGACTCGCAATCACCTTGGATGCAATCAGCGCACGGAGTTCACCATCCAGCGATCTGACAGTTATAAACGACCAACAATCTTCTGAAGCAGCTCTCAGAAAACCGACAATCGACTCCCAGATGACTAGCGTAGGACTCGATTTGTTTAAAAATAACTTCGATAACTCGATCGCCAATTTCTCAAGCTCGATAGGTTGGGTTGAACTAGGTAAAGTCAGAAATGATTTATGTAAAAAACATAACCTGTCTAACGAGGAATTTTATGATTTGGTGGCTCAATTGATTGCAAGGTACCCTGACAAATATGAGTTGTCTTCAGGCGGTTACGAGGGGCTGACGGTCCGTGGATTATTGCATGGATTTGTGAGGTGCATATGATGTACCCTTACAAGCTGATACAAAATCCATATCCAAGTAATCCTACACCAACAGTAGAAGATACTCTGATTCTTGGCGGCAATAGGCATAAGGAAGGAAAGTCTGCTGTGCTATCTTGCATAGATGACTTATCTTCGAAGATAAAGGGAGATGCGACAGAAAAGGATTTCCGCTTAATTACTGTTATTCAAGACGTAGGTTCAGGTAAGACACACCTTGCCTTTCACATTAGAGGTTTGCAGCATCTATTAGGCAGCGCTGTAATCTCCTACTCCGATCTCGCACAGATATCACCACGATCCATGCACAGTATTTGTGCTGCTCTATTAAGAGGCTTTAATGACGAATATCTGAACGATCTCAGAAAAAAAGTTATCTATTATTTAAAGGATAAGGCGGAGCAAAATATAAAGAACGCCAGAAAAATCTTCGGCTATGGCTTGCTCGATTCAATTATAGGCAAGAAGCTCGAGGACAAGGTAGAAAAATTTGTACAGAATAATGGCCATGTCCTAGACTCCGATGCTGTCGATAAAGTGTTGACTCAAGAATTTTCTGCAGTCGAAGTTTCTGTACTGAAGTTAATTATCGAAGGCAAATTTAGGACAGGTGTCAACCAGGCAAAGACATTGGAGGAGATAATCGAAAACCTATCCGCATTAGCGAGGATGAATCTCAAGTTTTTAAAAAAATTAACGGTGTTAGAAATAGATGAATTTGACGCAGATAAGGAGTCTATGGCTTTTGTCAAGGCTATTGTAAATGCACACTTGCCTTCAACTGTGCTTTTGCTGATCTTGACTCCATCTTCGTACGAACAAATACGAATCGCCAACAGTTCCGTATTTGATAGGCTCGAAAAAGCGAATTACAAAATCGACCTTGCGGGGTCAAATACCTTTGATGAAATACTAGATATCATACTTGAATATATTAGATACTACGACAAAGGAAAGAATTTTACCTCACAGGAAGAAAAAGACCTGGTTGCGAGGATAAAAGTAATTTATGATGAATTTCCAGATTTTAGAAATGTCCGGTCAATGCTAAATATTTTGTATCACTCAACAGAAAACGCTGAAGCCAGGGATGCTTCTGCGATCGATGAACACGCTCTCGAGGAGACTATCAAGAAAATTTACCCAGGTTTGAGAATAAGAGGTAGCATCATGTCAGTTCCTGTTTCTGATTTCATTAAAATCCAAAAGAATTGCGATGATATGCAGACTGTTGAATCTGACCTACGCGCTGCGATAAGAAACCTTGTTAACCATGCCCATAGTATGGGGAATGTTGCTGCGCTTGAAGACTCACAAAATACTAGTGGCATTGATGTAATTTATAACGATGCCTTTGGAATGAAGGTCGCTGTCAGCGTCATTTTGAATAAAGATAGCGCCAAAAATTTTGAACGAATTTCTAATACTGCCCGATCGACTTTAGCGGATAAAGTTGTGATACTGACCGATTCTAGTATGGCATTAGGAACAGGGTCGGCGACGAGGGCTGCTACAGTAGTAGCGGCAGCAGCGGGAAAGGGAGGAGAAACAGTTGTAAATGTCGATCGATCCAAATTGATTGATTTGCTTTATTTTAGCAATAAGTACAAAAATGATGAAATAAAGGGAGATGATCTAGAACGCGCATTAACGCTCGCAAAATCGATAAAACTTTGTTAATCGTAGAGCAAGGTTTGTACAAACTCTTTTAAGAGGGTGCTGCAATTGTTGCGCTGTGGATGGCGACAAATAATTGGATGATGAACTCACGGATTTAAATCATACAAGCTCGTTTGGAGAAGTTCTTCGATGTAATATCTGCGGCGGAGATGCCGACTTTATAGTTCAGCTAGAATTAGTAAAAGAAAGAAGCAACTATAACGTTATGGAATCTGTGAATCAAATGCCATTCTATCTTTGTAAAACGCATGAATATCTCTACAAGAAGATGCAATACAACATAGAACTAAAAGACTACTTTTCTGAAACAATTAGCGGATACCGATAAGGACAATATTATAGTTACTGGCAGCTGACGTCGTTGGCCACAGGAAGTAGATCTTTTAGATCACTTGAGGACTTCATCTCAAATTTACATAAATGTGGGGCGGCCTTGACTGACTTCAGAGGCGCCAAAATTCCTACCATATACATTGACGCCAGAAGGTATGACGAAATAATGAAAAGGATCTATAGCCAAAAAGTAGCAGTTGACACTTTGTTGAACATATTTCTTGACGGCCGTCATGTGTTTGTTGATGTCCAAATGAAATTCCTCAATACGGACTTGCAAGAAAATTATCTTCTATATGCCAACAACATGATCGAGTTCTTTGAATCATTGTCGGAAACAGGTTTGATATCACTTGCCCCTGATCCCTCTTCTATAAGCAATTCAAGTAACGTATTCATAATCCAGCTTCCAAAAAAAGAGCAGGCCGAAAAGGCACTCCAAATAATTCGGAAAAATGCAAGCAACAAAGTAGGATTACAACAGGACTGTTAAGATAAGACTGTAAAGAAAAAGGAAGGGTCGATCGAGACCCAATTCTATACACTCTCTTGATTCTGGTGCCACTAAATATTGGCGCCGCCACAAACAGTACAAAAACGCTCGAAAAGGGCCGATTATGAGATATATGGTAAACCTCCGAATGAGGTTGAATATGGCGAATCAATTAAATGCA
>CAKOFP010000054.1 GCA_933226995.1 Candidatus Nitrosopolaris rasttigaisensis
AACCAGTACAACGATGTAAGCATTGTGATGTTGATGCTTATTACGCACTGTCCGTTGAAGACTTCAACTCAGATGATATATCAGTTATTGAATTATGTTTAAAATGTGCAAAGAAGGAACTCACGAAGATTATTGATGATTTTCCGTCCGTAAAAGCGTTCAAAATGGAACCTGCATCGTTATCATGTCAGTAGTACTAATTTTTCATAATCCTAATTTTAAGTGAAAGATAACCTACTGGGATCAAACAAAGCTACCATCATCCATTCAGTTAGACCTTTCTTATAGTCCAGAGAGTCTATCCCTCAGGAAATACCCTAAGATACCTAAAATACCTCGACCCCTGCACTACTAATTTTGCAACATCAGTAATAGATGGATTGTGTGAGTTGATGACTACTATTTCACAATTTTGAGTATTAGAACATGTATTTACGTTGACTGTAGAGATTGGATATTACGGTAGGTTTTGTCAGAAAAAACTCAAAATTTCTGACATAAGTATGTTAATGGATAAAACGAGATGCTGATCGAAGCTAATAGTGTTGAGTAGTAGTCTGATATTTGGTTAAACTTATGATTCGTCTTTAAGCTAATTTTGGATTCTTGTGATTGACAAAATCCTATCTACAAGTATGGGAATCTTTGTCCGCTATCCTTACTAACATTTAACAATTAAGAATATATCTTGCTCAAATATGAGGTTCAAAGATGAAGTCTAAAACAGAATACCTTACATTCAATACCAACACTAGACGTGCATTTATCAACATAACTCCAGATGTTAGAAGGACTGTTGAAGGAACCAAAATTATGGAAGGTCTGTGTTTGGTAAATGCGATGCATATTACAGCTAGCGTTTTTGTAAACGATAATGAGAGTGGTTTGCATGAAGATTTTGAAATATGGCTTGAAAAATTAGCACCACATGCTCCTACTGAACAATATAAACACAATGAGACAGGTGAAGATAATGCTGATGCACACCTGAAGCGCCAGATGATGGGGCGAGAAGTTGTTATTGCCATTACCAATGGAAGACTAGACTTTGGTCCATGGGAGCAGATATTTTACGGGGAGTTTGACGGCCGACGGGATAAAAGGGTACTAGTGAAGGTAATTGGCGAATAAAGTTAGAAAACTACGCATCGTCGGTGGTGGCAGGCAGTTCTTTATTGTGTCTCTTATGGATATAGAGTATTAAAGTCTTATAACAAACAGCGGATCTTAAATCCCTCTCGTTAAGAACCTATCAGAACATGCAAAGTAAGAATGCATTTAATACCTTGAATAGAAAAGAGAGATAAGATGATAAAAGATAATGCTTCTAGTGACGAACACGTAATTGTTTGTAGTGAATGTGGAAGAGAATTGATAGTTAAGGATATTGTTAACAATGGAGTGGCCTTTCTAAGTCATCTGAAGATAGACCATGGTATAACATACACTCCCCAACGCATGACTGAAGTAAAAACTGAAAGAAAAAGAAGTACTGAGAAGCTAATATACAAAACTGACAATCACTAATACGATGAATAAAAGTCCATTCAAAAAAAGTATAAAATATACATTGATCCGCAGTGAACGAAATTGACTATAGCCACCTTGAGAGCCAAGAATTTGTCGTTAATATTCAGTCCACGCTACATCTGATGTCTTGTCTACATTTTTCAACTGTATCAATTTGTTAATTTGAGATTATTACCTGTCTTCATGGTGTTAATTTTGTCAGTTTCATATCCTGTATTGAAAATATTAAAAATAGAAGTTCAGGGACTTCTATGCTAATCAAAATAATTTCTTAGTAGACAGCTCGTAACATGCGATCAACTTCTTCTTCTGGAACATCAAAAAAATCAAAAGCAGATCTCATAAGTTTGCTATTAGTACCATCATATCTTTTTTGGTTTACTCTTGCCTTCACAAGAGTCTCTGAAATCTGTGTTAACAATATTTGTGCGAAGCGATTCCACTCTTGCAAGTCTTTGTCAGATCTTAGAGAAGCCAATATAGGATTCAATTTTGCAAATGATGCAATTATAAGTACTCTGTATTTCTGCAAATCTTTTTTATATGGATTACTATCCGGAATAGACCGAATTTCAGAGCACACAATGTGTTGGTATTCATCCAAATTTTTTGCAATTGTAGAAGTGCTGCCAATACTTGCCACTCTGTTTCTCTGGAATCTAACATTAACTGCTATACCTTCAAAAAGCCCCTCTATTCTGTCTATGACCAGTTCGTGTGATGTGATGCCGTCCTTGGATAATAATTTATGGCATTTCATATCATTAATAATGTACCTATTAATAATTCGAGAATAACGACTATTGAAAGTAATAATAATAATAAATTCTTACTCCACATATATACATAGCTGCCGTGTCTGAAAACCCAAAATTTTCATCGCCGCGTACTACTATTCCTATACTATTAGTAAAACAGTGGCAGGAATGCAGACCTTCTTCCACGTCTTCCTAAAGGAGACCATTAATCGCCTCAACAACCAATTCAAATTCCAGTATTCGATAAAATAATATAATTGAAACGAAATTATTGTGTATACGTATCGTGTTCTTTCTGTTCTGTTTCAAGAATAATAACACCTGATGTACCACAAGCATTAAGAAGGAGGTGATTAGTACACAAGAAGGTGAAGGAGAGCCTTATAATATAACCTGGGACAATATAGTACAGCAGAAAAATGACTATAGATTCAAATTCTAGAGGTTCAAGTTCAACAAGCTTTACTGAAAGTGGAAGTGGGATTGGACTACCGAAAGAGGATAAAGCAGGCTTAGAAGATAATTTTCATGAGTTTATTAATAAGAGAAAATTCCGATTTCGTGGGAAATATAATCTTAATATTCTGGACTTAGAACATGAGATTAGTAAATGGAATAAAACGTACACTTCCTTTCTATATCATGCCAGCATTAATCCTGAAATAATATATGAAAGGGCGACCGAGATATATGAGGAAGGCAGATTATTCCAGAAGCAAATAAGAGATATTGCAGAAAAGATAGTTCATGATGAAGAATTAAAGTTGTTAAAGTAAAGTCAATTATTAGATAATAAGAAAGTTAGTTGAATTATCACAGTTGACGTATCATTAGATTGGTAGTGTTGCGGCTGTTTTGATCTTCTTCTGCTGTACGACTAAAGATTGTCTTAAGCACCTTTTTGGATAGCATAACTTTACGCACCAAGAATTGGATGGTTAAGGCAATAGGCGCTATTCTATGTACATTGAATTATTAGCCTTCACAGCTTTAGTTCTACCTGTGGAAACAGTCTCATGTTATGTGAAGGTTCGACAATCTTATGACATGAGTAGCAATAAGTAATGATATCGGCATAAAATTATACCTATTTTGGAGCTACCCCTTTTAATATGGAAGACCTAAGATGAAGGCCAAAATCAACCAAACCTTATAAGTTCTACTATTGCGAATACTAGTATTACAAATCTCTACCTGACGATTAACTTTCCCGCAGAATTAGATTTGGTGAAATTCCAAGTCGATGGAAAGCATTGGAAAATCAACATTCAGTCCGATCAATTTTTTTGGATCTGTCTAGCACGGCCAAGCATCGTTTGTTTCATTGCTAGAAACATAAAGGTTAACCATAGTTGATCCATATATTATTAGTAACACCGCATGTCTTCATCAGCTCCTTCAACTTCCAAAAACGTAAAACAGCACCGATGTAACACTTGCAATATAATTTTTGATAGTATTGAAAAATTGAACGCTCATAATTAGGATGGAACATGGTAAGGCTAGACAGTCACCTGCAGGCGTTAGTTAACGAAATCTCAACCTCCTTTATTTTTCAAAAGGACTTTAAGACTGAAGGAACAGAGTTTCACAGTCCGACAACTCAAATCATGTTGTTGAAATGGATTTCATAGATTCCGCTTTCTTTTTTCTCGTTCTTAATTTCAGTTCGGATTTTAAGTTGCGTGGCTTCATTCTTAGTCTGTAACCACAGCATGGACACCATAATCCTTCCCATTTTATGACTCTGGCAAATTTGACATCTTTTCTGTCCAGTAGAATAGCGATTACCACCGTCATGATGTGATCTGGTGGCTTTGTGACGTATACAAATACCCTTACAAGACATTTCTAATTCTTCATTAGCTTCGTCGCCTGCATATCTAATCGCTCTTTGCACACCTCATATGACCAGTCATGTCACGGTGTAGTTCATAATCTAGTTCAGACGCGAAATTTTCTTTACAATTCTCACAAATCACTCGCATATTATATTACAACTTTCCCCTGAACTGAAAATAATTGTTACTGGTAGGTTGTTGTTTATCTCTGATACAGGCTGACACTTTACTCAGAGGCGATGTATTCATACATCATGATGAAAAAAGTTTTCTAAAATCAAGAGATGCTTGCCGCTGCCAATTTTAAACAACTATATTAGCAACATCGTCATCTTATAATAGTACAGACGATGCGGGAAGATGAATAACTAGATTGTCGATGATTATCACAAAGTGTATATCTTGTGGCGACGAGTCCGCAGGACTACACGTTTCTGATGGTAGCGGTAATGAGTTGAAAACTTCTGCTAAAGATGCTAACACTTGGCATATTAGCATAAGAGGGCATAATAACGACTCGAGAATGAATATGTCAATGACAATTCAGACGGACTGGTCTTGAACCTTTTTGAACGAGTCAACCAAGGTAGTACTGGTAACATACCCTGATAGCTTCAGATTAGATGAAGGAAAAAGTCTAGTAGAGTCATCAGGAACAACAATAATAGACAGCTATCAAATTGTAAAGATCTTTACTCAAAGGTATTTGAATCACTCAGAATATGGTTTAGGAGCTGGTAAAGCTGAAGAGATCAAGGAATTTGTAAAACAATCCAAAGTAGGCAAGATTATCGTTGACGAACATTTGACATCAAAACAGATACATAACCTAGAAAAACTGACCGAGGTACCGGTGATAGACAGGGAGAGGCTAATACTGGACATATTTTACTCCAGAGCCACCACGACTGAGGCAAAATTGCAAATTCAACTCGCTGAAATCAAATACGAAATGCCTCGTGTTCGGGAGAACGCAAAGCTGACCCCAGGTAGCACCGAGAGGGCAGGAAAAGGTGGTATGGGTGAATACACCGTTGATGTAAAGTTTCGTGATCTGAAAAGGCAGATGTCATTTATCAAAGAAAAGTTACAAGATGCAAGACGAAAACGTAATCTTTACCTTCAACAAAGATTGAAAACTGGA
>CAKOFP010000055.1 GCA_933226995.1 Candidatus Nitrosopolaris rasttigaisensis
GAGGAACTCTACTTATATTGTCAAGCAAATAACATAAACTTTCCAGAATTACGAGATGCTCTGAATACTAAATGGAATGTCAACATTTTAGAACCAAGAGAAGGCATAGGGGGACACTGCCTGCCAAAAGATACAAAGATGTTTCTTCACTCATCCAAGACTATAAGAAGCAAAATACTTACAGCAGCTATGGAAGCGGATCTGGACTACAGGAGAAGTACACACTTTGGGTACCGCTCTTCTCAAAATTCGTCTAGTCTTACTGAAGATTCATCCGACGACTCTGATCGGGATCAGTTGATTTCTTCGCGTTAAAGAAGCTGGTTTGCGGATATGTTAAAGATATCAGCTTGAATATTCAAAGATGAGAAATGAAATGTGTCGCCCTTACAGAGGGAAAGCCTTCTCTCGACGTCCTTCAATCGTCGTTTGCAACTTCCACAAATAACAGAGATCCCGCGGGTCCGGAAGTGGCATTCTCTTGGCTGGAAATAGATGTATGATCAAGCATTTCAACAGCGGCCGGCGACAAGCTCAAAATATTCGGCAGAACAATTGTTGCAGTTATCGGAACTTCAAAGGCTAGCATCAGCAAGTTTCGATAAAGGGGTAGATCAAGAGTCTTGAACCTTGCGGAAGTGACAAGTCCTAAAGTGCCTTATCCCATAACTATATCTCTCTGTGTGGACAAAGGCCCCTATCATTCAGCACAGCATAATCTGTAGCCGCACGAATTGTTTTTGACCTGTGGATATCCGGCGTGGATCACATTTAAGTTAGGCGACAGTAGGCTTAGCAAGCGCGTTGTCCTTTCTTCGCAAGAATTCTTTTCACTCAGGAACCCTTAACTCCCGTCGGCGTATACAACACTCGACTTCAAGAAAATCTATGGTACTGCCGTAACCTAGTCCGTGTGGGCCGCTTGAATTATTTGCCATCATCTCGCCGACCGTGCAATGATTGCTACTCGCAGGATCAGGGGGAAATTTTCCTCTCCTCCTCAATTCTCTGTCAAGTACATCTTTGACTGTACCTGGCTCAACCACAACATAATCGTCTTCACTTTCTATAATCTGGTTCATGTGTTTTGTAAAATCAATTATTACACTATTAGATATTGTCCGAGAAGGCCTGTTCCTGCTCCCCTTGCAGTAATAGGCAAATTATTAGTGAAACTATAGACAAATTTTTTGTATGTCATATTTATCCATTGGATTGACAACCGCCAATGGAGGAAGACTATAATGACTTGCGTCAACTGAATAAAACTCTCGACTCCATCCATCATCAAATACTTCGTAGCTCGTCAGCAACCAATTCTGTCAAGTCAGTTAACCGGGATTAGCATTATTTATATACATACATGTAATAGCATGGATTCAATGCTATCCAAATCAAGAATTAGGCTGTGCCGTTCTCATTCCATGACTTTATCGTGTAAATTCCCCAGACTCTTCCGAATAACTTGATCATGCCATCTCATATATATTCGGATTTAGGAAACGTGGGATATTTTTGCTGAATCATGTGTACTTTATTAAGAACAATAGATGCTGGATAACGTATCACCTGATGCATTGTTCTATAGAGAGGCTTTCCGAGTTAGATTGAATTCCGAGCTTCGGTGTCTGAGATGATATGATTGGTCAATATTCGAAGAAGCAGGGGCTATAGTTTCGAGCACAGATTAGTTCAAAAACTCAATAGCGGCGATTGGAATGCCAGGCGTTTAGGCGGATCTAGCACTGGGTTGCCGGATATCATCGCTGTTAATAATAACGCAGGCACTTTGCTGACAATAGAAGCCAAATCCGGAACAGGAGACATTTTGTATGTTCCTGCCGACCAAATACAACGGTGTTCGCTAATTGGCCAAATGTTCAGTTATTATGAAAAAAGGCACATAGTACTGGCGTTTAAGTTCATGAGAAAGAAGAGATTTAAACGCAAAGCTCAAATCGTGTACGAATGGCGCCGGCTGGTAGAACATTACAAACTTGCAGATATTCTATCCAAAAGAACCGAATATCCGGTGGTAAAATGCTTGTATAACGGCACGACTTTTGCTATCCACCAAGGTAGATGTACAAAGTTGACACTACCCCAGTATCGAATGCCCTTTATGAAGAGCTGAGACGAATGGATGTCAATCAAGATATGGGCGAGCCAACAACTAGAAATAAGATCAGAGTCTTCATTTTTAAGACTAATTACTTTGGATACCATTAACCGGTCAAAAAGCTCCAACTTCGTTCATCTGGACAATAAAGCCTTTATTGACTTACTCGTTATTATTGTCTCATGGTGATCACGAACCTTCAAGCTTCGTTAGATGATTTACACGAGCAATTGAAAAGCATTGAGGAGAGAAGAGAAAAACTGATTACTGGAACTCGCAAGGTCATACTTCTATGTGGAAAATCCATAGTCGATTTGCACCGTAATGAAATAAAAGAAGGAGACAAAAAAATTGAAGAAGCACGGATGCTGCTGAATGAATTTAGGCCATACGCCAAGACAGATCTTCAAAGATACATGGTTGATGCAGAACAGGAATTCGTGGAGGCATCCATGTTAAAATCTATCTGCGAGGGTTCACCACTGCCGCTTCGAGAGGATCTTAACGTATCTGGTCCCTCATATATAACAGGTATCTTGGATACGATAGGAGAAATAAAGCGTCTAGTATATGACCGGATGCGAACCTCCCAAACAACAGACGTAATAAGACTGTTCAGTCTAATGCAAGAATTGTATAACGCAGTATATGTGTTGGGCGTTTATGATAATCTTATCCCCGGACTCAGAAGAAAATTAGATATCTCAAAAATGATCACCGAAGATGTTAGAGCTGCTGTTACCGAAGATTCTAGGAGAGAGTTAATGATAAACGCTCTGGCGATATTAGAAAAAAAAATGAAAGATCATTTTTAGATGATATGTGGCGAAATAGACTTATATCGACTCCGTCATATTTTTGAAGCCGATCCCAAATTTTGTCATGACATTTTGACAAACGCGTCGTTTAAAGTCTCATGCAAGATCTTTTGCCAGTCCAAAAAGTGTTCAGGATCAGCCGGGTAGTTATGATAATGTTGCATGAGCCTTTCGTTCATGGATGCTGTGCACTTCAGATTCTCTGCGAGTTTTTTATTTAGTGCACCCCTGATGAACATGCCCACTTTATCTACGGTTCCGAATTCAGGATGTTCGCCATCTGTTATCTTGTCCACGTCCATTTTTGATAAGAAATGTTTCATACCATAATCGATCTGGTCGTTCGTCAATCCTTGCAGCATTCGCCGAAACACTTCTAACCCCGCTGTTTTGTAGCCATAGTCATTGACGTAATCTTTATTGTATTTCCATAACTCTTTCTCGGTAGTGTCATTTGCTTCGATTGCTTCCACGGCATCCCTTCCAGCTATCGTAGCTGCAATAATTGCCGGACCAATTCCTCCAGCATCCAGCGGTTTGGGCATCCAGGCTGCATCTCCAACGACCATATAGCCATTTGCAACCATACAGTCGTTTTGTCTTCTTACCGAAACTGACCATGTGCCCCAGCCATTTCCATCATCCATTTCGCTGTTAGCAACCCTGGGATTGCCGATCACAGGATTTATGTGCACATATTCGTCTATCAGCATTTTCAAGTCTCTACGGAGCCCCATTTGCTTGTTCCGCAAGTCAAATGCTCTTGGCTGCACACCAACACCTATATTGACCTTATTTTCTCCTTTAGGGAATACCCAACCGTATCCGCCAGGTGCAAGTTTTTGATCCAAGTGTATAATGCAATAGTCTGGGTGAAAAAATGTGTCGTCTTTGCTGGCAATGTCAAAGTCGTAAATATATCTTCCTGTAGCTTCTAAATCATCTTTATCAATTTTGGTCTGAATAAACGACTTGATTCGAAGGTTAGTCCTTAAGACCGATGTCACGCCAGTACAGTCGATTACTACCTTTGCAGACTTTCTGAAGATAGATTTATTTAAAAGATCCTCCCCTTCGACTCCGGTAACAGTATTGTTTTCAATTATCAGGGAACGTAACGCAACACGATCACGCACTTGAATCCCTCGTTCAATTGCGTCTCTCATTTGCTTTTGCGGTAGCAACTTCCTGTTAAGGATGTAACCTTCCCCATCGAAAGAAACAGCTGTCTTGTGGTTAGGTGAATATGCAATTACACCCTTCACAGGATGTTCAATTTCCGGGTACTCCCAATTTATTCCGATTCGCTTTGACATATACTCTACGCTTTTTTTACCTACGGCATCACCACAAATCCATCCAGTCATAGTTTTTTTACCCATAACAGACAAGGGGTTTCGGTCAACGACAAGGATTCGAAGCAATTCATTTGAATAATGTGCGGCAGATGATGCAACTATCATACCGGCAAGGCCTCCGCCTGCTACGATGATGTCATAATCTGTTTCCCGTAACGACATCGGTTAGATAGGGCGAAAGATGATTACACTCTATTTAAACTTAGGGAGTACGAGTTGGGCTCGACACAGGAACTTTCAGGTTCTATTTTTGGGGATGACACTGTGTTCCTTCCCATATTATTTAGCTCAGCTCCGCATACCCCGGCTAATCTTCTCGCTCGAGCGACAGGAAATGTATAGAATTTTAGAAATCGCGAGCACCTCATGCTTGTGCTGACCCAACGTGCCTGCATGTCATTGTAAATATTTAAGATTGGATGACTCACTTCTTCTCATATGAATCAGAGACGCCAGAATTCCGGCGCGGATGACGCTGAATACCCACGCACTACAAGAAAAATTACGGGAAAAGACCTAAAATGGGATGAAGAATTCAGGATTCAAATAAGTACTCTCGTGGAAATACTCGATGAGAAGGGCATAATAAATAAAAAGGAATATCAAAGAATTGTCTCAATGCGGCTGCACGAAATATCCAAGGCCCTGGCTTTTGAGGAAATAGATGAAGAGATCTAGTCTCGTGCCCCTAAGGTCGATGAATGAGCGCTGTTTCGTAATGCCGTTTCACCCTTTCACCACTAAACGCACTCCCTTTATGGCTTCACGATGCTTATCTCTTAATCTCCAGGAGATTGAAGCGCCGGGAGAGGGATTCGAACCCTCGAGACCCTTCCGGATCACAAGCTTGCTGTAGAGCTTCCAGGCTTGCGCCCTACCAGGCTAGGCAACCCCGGCATAATATCCCTCGGTAATAAGATTAAATATATTAACC
>CAKOFP010000056.1 GCA_933226995.1 Candidatus Nitrosopolaris rasttigaisensis
ATAAGAAGTGTATGCTTTATAGTTTCTCAGAAGTGGATTATTGAGCAATGTCAGAGGCAGGCGTTAGAACCGTTTATCTAATAGTTCATGGGCAAAAGCAACTTCTCGAGCAGGTAATAGAAAAACTAGTTGCACAAGGGTTCCAACGGAGTAATATGCAAGCAGCGAGTCTTGAAAAGCCAGGAAATAAAGGAGAATTTGTCGCTATGGTTTGGCCTCCTAGTGCGCCCAAGGAGATCGTTGTTAGTGAGATCACTGGGAATCGCGCAAGTGAAAGTCAAGCCATAGGGATTGGCCTTGGCGCCTGGACTTCCGTTGGTCAAAAGGAACTATATCGAATATCTCTTCAATGATACCTTCTTCCCTACTGAAGAACGTTGTTATCTAGAAAAAAAGCCGAGCTCAATGGGCATGTGGCGGCGGTGCACTACCTTTTGAGAGAGCTTCATTGAATGTGCCTGATGCTTTTTCGTGGAATTCAAGATTAGACTGATCTACTTTAATTGCCTGAGGCGGGCAAACTGAGACGCAGGCCATACACCAAATACAATCGTGTTCCCTGACAGGGTCGGCCTTGTCTGTGTAGTCTTTTCTCTCCTCTTTTACTGTGCTACCAGTTCCAGCACTAGTTTCGTTCATCATCTTCGAAGGTAGTACATCCTGCTCAGTTCTGTACCATTGAAAGACTTGTACAGGACAGGCCTCAATACACGCACCGTCTGCTACACAAGAGTCCCAGTCAACTGCGACCATAGTGCCATGTATTCCTGCTGGGGCGATTTCCTCTCCCCTAGCAGTAAATGCAGCTTTTACCTCCTCATTTTCAGCAGCCTCCGCTGTTTTACCTGGCCCCCACACATAGTGATAATGTTCTCCGTCAGAATGCATATGTTTACCAATTACTTGATTATTTTTTGGAAAGTCTGGATCTATTGGCATATCTATCTGTCAGATAGTCGAGATTACATATTATATAAACCATATGTGAACTTAAAACATGAATATCTCTAACTCGCGTAGTTATCTTACGTTATCAATTGTTCTGATCGATGGACGCATTAAACAATCTTTTCAAACAAGACGGTCAATTCGTCGCCCTGTAGTTTCGCTTTGGCAAGTTTCATACCCGTAGTGGCAGCAGGAAGGGGCACTGTATTCACCAAATAGCCGACTCGAGTTTTCACCTTTTTTGTATGCTTATCACTATGACGTTCAACATCAAAGTCATCCTTCTCTGTGAACGGAACTTTGACTGTCATTCGTAATAATGAATTCTCTTTAGCAAAGTGAAATACGTTTCCACGAAAGAGCACTTCAGCCGGATCTTGCTTTTCGAACATCAGTTGACCATTTTCTCGCAACATTTCGATCCCCCGTAATTCAGTGCCATAGAGTTTAACCTCCTTTACAGGGAGGGGGTAAAAGTTTGCTTTTGCCTCTTCTATCTTTACTCTTTGAAAATCTGCCCATTCCGCATAGTATTGATCTGAGCTCCCCGTGGGCATAATCTTATTGATTATTGCAAGATCTACATTTATGCCGTAAAGACTGGCAGACATGAATGCTCTCTTAGCATTCTCTATGCTAAATGTGTCAGGATTGGTAACTAGTCTTATACTCGTTATGTCCTGGTTCATCATGATCATATTTAGGTTGTCTAATCTGGCAAGTTATTCGAGTTCATTTTCTAGAACATTTTGTGGAGGCGTGGGTAGCCGCGACAAAGGCTGGAATATTCGGGCAAAGCCACTGAACATCCCCACCAATCCGGTAAGTTTCCTTCCAATACTGCCGACTAATTTAGGAAAATAGAGATATCGTAATGCCTCGCCTGAAGCAGCCATGTCCAGAACCACCGTCTCAAATCTTTTCGTGCGAGCTACTTCTTCAATTTTCAATAATGAAAATAATTGAGTCATTCCTGGCAACATGGCAAGCTCGTACGCTAAAGTTTCATCAATACCACGTGCATGAAACAAAGTTGCCATGTACGAAAGAATCGTTGTATATTGTTTGTTCATCTCCATTAGTGGGTCGATCTGCAGTGCTTGCAAATTCGTGAGAATTTCTTTTGGTTCATAGCCCAGGTCCGGCATCGCGAATGCGTCGCTTAGGGTATGAGCAGGGTCGGATGAGATCAATAAGGTACCGTATTTATTCTCCGCAAGTTTTATAGCTGTCGAGCATGCACTTACGGTCTTCCCGGTGCCTCCTTTGCCTGTATAGATTATTAACCGCAATATTCGTTCTCGCGCATCTTAAGTAATAAAGAGTATACAGGGTTCAATTCAAATCGCCTTTTCAATGCTAGTTGCAATACGCTCCAAATCTTCGGCGCCTACAAAGGAATGGACGGGTAATGAGAGAACGTGCTCGCTCGCCCAATCCGTGTTAGGAAGACTTTTTGTTGACGCAATCGTTTGATAGTAGGGGGTCTTGTGCACCGGTGGATTATAATATACCGTTGCAGCAATTTTATCACTTGCGAGTGCCCGTCGGACCTTCTCTCTGACATAGTCTTCTTGAAAAGTAACCGTGTACAGATACCAGTTAAATCTTTTTTTAGCAGTTTCGTGCGGAATATTTATTCTCCTTTCCTTTGTCAAAGGAAGGAGTAAGCCTGTCAACACATTCGCGTTCCTTCTCCGAAGATCCAGCAATTTTTGTAACTTATCCATTTGAGCTTTGGCAAGAGCAGCACTCAATTCTGGGAGCCTCAGGTTGAGGCCTAAAACACGTGTGTCATAGCCTTCGACCATCCCATGGTTCCTAATCATCTTTATCTTATTTGCCAAGTTATCATCGTTAGTTGCTACTGCCCCCCCTTCGCCAGCAGTCAACACTTTGCTCGCATAAAAGCTAAAGCAGCCCAGTTTTCCGAGTGTTCCTGTTTGCGCGTTTCTATATACAGAGCCAAGAGACTGACAAGCATCTTCGATTATATCTAGTGAGTGTGCATACGCAATCTCCGAAATTTCATCCATATCAGCCGGATGACCATAAAGATGCACTGGTATGATAGCCTTTGATTTCTTTGTAATTTTTGTCTTTAGGTCGGCGATATCAATCGTATAGTCTTCTCTGTTGATGTCTACGAACACTGGCTTGGCGCCGGCCGCAACAACAGAATTTGCGGTTGCAACAAATGTGAATGACGGCAATAGGACTTCATCACCTTGACCAATCCCCAAGGCAAGCACTGCAGAATACAACGCAGAGGTTCCAGAATTGACAATTACTACGTGTTGGACTTTAAGATAATCTTTCAGAAGGCGTTCAAGAGCCTGAACTCGTTTCCCGCCATCTTTTGCTGAGGATGTAAGAGCGTTTTCATCCAAAACACTCAATACTTCACGCTTTTCTTCCTCACCAATCCAAGGCTGGTTAATTGGTATCATAGACAAGTGTATGAAAATTACTCCGATAAAGGTATACTGCTTATTAATAAACCCGCTACACTTGTGTCTACAATATTTGTATTCCTCAGGCCGGTGAGCTACTGAAATTCTGAGTGATGCTGAGTTAGGCGCGAGTGTTATTATGGCATTTTTCAGGTTCTTACATAAAAAGCCCCAGTATGCAAATGCCCTTCTCGCCAGCCATACAAACTTGCTGCCTACTTGCCCTATTTCAATCAATGGATGGGTTAATAGATGATGACTTTGACAAAAGACTTGGATGTCGTTCCTAAAATATCGGCTTCTGCGAATTCGTAAGTTCACCAGAAACAAGATCTATCTTGTAATTCGATATCTCATATTTTTATATCTTAAATTGAAGGTTAGGTTAGGATGGTATTAACAGAAATCGGCTCAATTCTTAGCTCATTGACTAAGTAGTATAACGCCAGTATACTTATTACGCAAACACCCTTTAAACCCAATCAGCCACCTATTGGGGCTCTATCGTGGCTGGTGGTTTGCTTGAAACTGCATACGTTACCCAGGAGACATCTTCCACTTCATTTGTAATTCTATCACTCATCTTACCAATTATTTCGTACGGCAGCCTAGTCCAATCCGCAGTCATTGCGTCGATGGATTCGACGATCTTAATTGTCGCGATATGACCATAGATACGCTGATCACCCAAAACCCCTACCGCCCTGTCATCTCCCACGGAAGCATATGCCTGCCATACCTTATGATAGAATCCAGCAGCATTTAATTCATCCTCAACTATTTTACTTGCATTTCTGGCGATTCGTATCTTTTCACGTGTAACTTCTCCAATTATTCGGACAGCTAAGCCTGGACCGGGGAATGGATGTCGTTGCAGAAATTCATTTGGAACACCCAGCAATTTCGCAACACGTCTAACCTCGTCCTTGTACAACGTCCTTAATGGTTCTATTGTCTTTAAATTAAGCCATTTCGGGATCCCCCCAACGTTATGGTGAGTTTTGATAGCCGACGCAGGCCCTTTTGAGACTCCGCTCTCAATCACGTCTGGATACAGCGTTCCCTGAGCAAGCCATTGGAAAGGTCCGTTTTTCTTTACCACGTCCATAAACACCTTTGCAAACTCTTCACCTATAATCCTGCGTTTCATCTCAGGATCGCAAACTCCTTTCAACTTTTGAAGGAACTGTTTTTCTGCATTCACGTAGATCACTTCCGATTGCAGGTATTCTTTGAAGAGCCCGGTTACCAAGCCCTCTTCATCTTCTCTTAGTAATCCATGATTAACAAAAACACACTTCAGATTTTTGCCAACAGCCTTGTGAAATAGTGCTGCAACAGTCGTGGAATCGATACCTCCACTAACGGCACATAGTACTTTTTCATTTCCAACCCGTTGTCGAATGTCCTCAATGGTTGATTCTATAAAACTTTCCATGTTCCACGAAGGTCTTGCACGGCTGATCTTTTGAGAGAAATTTTTCAGTATCTCACTTCCCTTCTCCGTGTGAACTACCTCCGGATGAAATTGGATTCCATAGAGTCTCTTTTCTCGATTTGCTATAGCAGCTGAGAATGAGTTCTCCGTATGACCTAAAATTTCGAATCCCTCTGGAAGATTCTCAGCAGCGTCTCCATGACTCATCCAACACTTTATCTTACCGTCAATTGCGCTGAACAGATCGCCTTTGTTGTCAATAATCAGGTCAGCACGACCATATTCTCTAGTACTTGTTTTTTTTACTTTTCCGCCAAAATGGTCTATTATTAGCTGGTGTCCATAACAGATTCCCAAGATTGGAATCCCCAACTCGAAAATTTCTTTATCGGGTTTTGGCGAGTCATTGAAATAAACGCTAGCCGGTCCCCCAGAAAAAATAATGCCATTCGGCCGTATTTGTTTTAGTACTTTAATTGATGTGTTATACGGTAATAGTTCACAATATACATTTAGGTCTCGAATCCGTCTGCAAATCAGGTTGCTATATTGGGAACCAAAATCCAAAACGACTATATTGTCCATTTTTTACTTTCCGCCATCCTTTTCCATCATTCTTGTTAGAACCCAAGTGGACGTGTTGAAAATCTCGTTAAGGCGTTCTTTTTCACGGTAATTGCTAATCATAATCTTTTTTATGAGAGTACCATCCTTTTCTTCAATCTGATAATTCAACGATTCAGATTCTTGGATCTCGCCCCGGTTTACCTTTTCAACATCTCTCGCTTTCATTCCTTCCAATATTCTATTCAAAAAGAACGACTTAAATGGCTGGGTATTGACGTTGAGATTGATTTCATCAACAGGCGTGATTTCCAATCTAGTCGGTGATAGTGTGGCAGTGGCGAGCAAAAGGTTATCTTTAATACGTCGAAGTTGTCTAACTTCCGTGAAACTTGTTGATGTGTTATCCTGTTGTTCAGCTGTTGGAACAACGGCTCTTCGTATGGCATTTATATCTTCATTATCATTACCCACGGCCTCCCGGGTTTGTTGGTAACCCGCAATAGTTGAAGATTCATCAGAGGGCTTTATTGTCGATGAAGAGGTGACTGACTCTAGACTGGCAGCAGTTTTGAAGCTGCCTCGTTTCAACAACATATCGACAAGAAACAGCATGGTGCGTAGCCTTTCGATTTCCTCTTGTTTATCAGCGACTTGTTTAGTAAGCCATTCACGGATATCGGCGGCACGTCTGACGACCTCTTCAGAGTAGCTGGACATTGCAGCATTTTGCCACAGAAGCTATAATAGTTTTTCACATCGAGAGCAGATGGAGCAGAGAAAATCTACTTTCCTAACTTGGTTCTTTTGCTTCTCTTGTTTAGTTCCAGTAACTTAATTCTGCCCTGCCGGATAAAACAATTGCTACAAATGTCTATAGAAAACAGTCGAGTGATTCCTCTTAGAACCGATAGGATCACGTCCAATAGCTTTTTTCCATTCTACCACTTGACGACTAATCATACTGAATAGTCAAGGAGGTAAATCCTCTGATGGGCCTTTGAGATGTGTCGAACAATCGTGAATGAGACCGTTTGGCAAGAATTTCTAAAAGTCGTTTACCAACTTTCATCTTCTCCTTTTTTAATTCAATATTCTTTACCAGCTTTTTCGAGTGCTGGCCAATACGATCACCAAACTCCATCCCTACGAGAACAATTTCTTTGGCTCCGAATTCATCTCCTAAAAAAACGCATCGATCGCCATCTGTAAATCCGCCAAAGTTATAGACGTTCTCAACCGGCATTACCTGAGTAGATCCGATCACGTGCCTGAACGTCGGCACAAGTTTCTTTAACTCTTTAACATTATCTCCATGGCTATGGACCACCATGATTGCACCGGCTCGCTCTGCCTTTCGCAAAAATAATGCGTCGCCGTCCAAGTCGGTAACAACAATATCTGGCGTGATATGGTTTTCAAGCAGGGCTTGGGTCGCACCATCTGCTACTATCTTGACGAATTTTCGATTTTTCTTTATAAATTTGATATTTGAGATTAAACTATCTCCGGCACCTATCGCCATGACAGGCCTTCGAGCTATTTTCCTTTGTAACACCTTAATGTCGATCGTTTTCTGCTTTATCATTTTAGACAATATGTTGGCAGCTTCTTGATCCTTTTCCGTACTATATCCAAATTGCTGTCTAATATCCTGGTAATACGGAAACCAATCTACGAACCTCATACCTAGATTCCATCCAAGTTGTTAATAGGTTGTTTGCTAGATAAATTATTATTCATAAAGTTCGAGTCACATTCTCGAATAAATAAGCAACAGTTTATATTCCAACTTCTGGGTTTGGGCTGAGGAGCGTAAACATGTGTAATGACAAATACTGCATGCATATTAAACCACACCTATTTCGGCTACCTACTCTTATATCACCATATGATTAATAATTTCTGCGACCAGCCGCCTTCGCTTCAATATGACCGAAATTACTGGTGAACTCACCCACAGAATAAATAAATTATTATAATGTAACAGTTATAACGAAAAGGGTCGGTTAATACTCTATATGGAAAGCCGGAAACTTACAAGAATGCCAATCCTGCCAGGGGATCAGATCGCATCCATCGAGGAATTTGAGGCCGGGAAATATGCCTATGTTTCAGATGGGACCATAAGATCGACTGCAGTTGGAACTAAAATTTATGATTTCAAAAAGCGCATAGCGAAGATCGAGAAAATTAATACCCCTATGTTACCGAGAATTGGCGACATCATAGTAGGCTACATCGAAATGCTGTTTGGCAGCATGATATCGGTAAGAATACTTTACATAAATGAGAAGAAGTCATTCTCCGGTTTTTCTGCCATAGCATCAACTAGGATAAGTACTCCTGGCCGTGAACGCGATCGGAGAAGTCGAATAATATTCAGGGTAGGCGATATTATCAGAGGACGGGTAATTAGTTTATTGAATTCATCCATCCACATAACGATCGACGAAAAGGAATTTGGAGTCATCTACACCCTATGCTTCAATTGTGGTGGGGGCACGGTACGGGTAAACAACAAGACCATAAAATGTATCGAATGTGGAATAAATGAAGACCGAAAATTGACAAATGATTACGGAGAGGAAGCGTTTAGATTGATTCATCGAAGTGGGAGATGATTTTGTTGCCGGAGGTGAACGGGTTGCGTTTCAAGGCGAACCCGGGGCTTACAGCGAAATGGCAACAATTCAGTATTTTCGAAACTCAAATCCAGTACCATTAAAGTCCCTCCAGGATGTATTTGATGGATTGTGTCACGGTGACGTAGATTTTGGCGTCGTGCCTATTGAAAACTCAATAGAAGGTAGTGTAAATGAAACCTATGATCTTCTATTAGATACGCATTTTGTAGTATCCGGTGAAATCTACCTGAGGGTCAGACATTGCCTTATCGTCAATAAGGGTGGCGGTTCGAATATTAGGTCTGTATATTCACATCCACAAGCGCTTGCCCAGTGCAGGCGTTATTTACAAGAAAGGAAACTAGCAGCCGTTGCAGCCTACGATACGGCTGGTGCCGTAAAAATGATCAAACAAAAACAGAATATGGAAGTAGCTGCGATTGCCAGTAGCAGAGCTGCAGAGTTATATGATATGCATATTTTAG
>CAKOFP010000057.1 GCA_933226995.1 Candidatus Nitrosopolaris rasttigaisensis
ACCTGTCACACAAGTAACATTCGATAATATGACTACTAAATGACATCCAGAGACCCCAGACTTGAATTACTTTCCATATTGATATTATTATGGTAAAAGATAAGTTTTATGAGAAATCCATTCAAGAGATCTGGCAGTTCTAATCCCGATAAAGAATCATATCAATATTCAGGGTCACGATCTTCTAACAAATTAATAATAGTAGCAGCAATAATCACGTTTATTGTTATTATTGTCATTATGTTTGAATCGGTAGTTGTAGTAGAAGCAGGACATAGGGGAGTTGTTCTGTATGTGGGTGCAGTTGAAAACCGTGTATTAGGAGAAGGAGTACACTATATCATTCCATTTGTTGAACAGGTAATCCAGATGGAAGTACGTACTCTCAAATTTGAAGCTAATGCATCTGCCGCGTCTAATGACCTACAAGAGGTACAGACTACAATAGCTTTGAACTATCATATTAGTCCAAGTCAGGCGAACATCGTTTATCAAAAGCTTGGAGCAGACTATGCAGACAGGATAATTGCACCAACTATACAGGAATCAGTTAAAGCAAGTGTGGCCAAATTCAATGCTGAAGACCTAATAACAAAAAGAGCTACTGCTAAAGCTGTGATAGATCAGTCTATTGCAAATACACTATCAGCAAGGAACATAGTTGTCGAGACAGTGTTTATAACTGACTTTAAATTCTCACAAGCATTTGCTAGTCAAGTCGAATCAAAGGTAGTAGCATTTCAAAAATATTTGACAGAACAAAATAATCTAAAAGCTATACAGGTAGTAGCAAACCAAACAGTTGTTCAGGCTCAAGCATCAGCAAGGGCCAATGTGGCCAAAGCGAATGGCGAATCTCAGGCTATCAAGATAATTACTGTACAACTAAAACAAAGTCCGACGTATCTTCAGTGGCTATCAATTAACAGGTGGAATGGACAACTGCCTTATGCTCTTGGAAGTGGTGCAGTTCCTTTTTTCCAATTACCAGTACGGCCTCCAACGCAGATTCAAAATCAAACTCAAAACCAAACACAATTGAGATAACAGAGCAGTAATAGGCAGTACTAGCGTAACTATTCATGACTCCCTCTCCCTCATAGGAGCTTCAATTGATTTCCATTTGTGCATTTTGAACTTGTTATGGTTTGCAGAAATTTGTGTGATAGGTTGTATTGCAAAATCGATTTTGGTAAGAGCCATTATGAAGGAGGTAAGAAATACTGTAGAAGGTGTGAAGTTTTATTATTGCCGCAATGGTGTGTTTTGTCCTTGTTGTAGACGCTGATTGATAATACGCCATAACCAAGGCTGCAATTACTGCAATTATGATTATCGATATTACTATGATCGGGAGAATCTGACGAAAAGTCGAGAGAACCTTGGCAAGATATTATTTGACCAAATCAGCAAGAATAAGAATCAAAAAATAAGCACACCCTTGGATTAGATTGCTGATGATGAAGCATACCTTGTGGTCAAAATCTGGTTTTTAAAAGTATAAGCAGTTCAGCAATTTGCTGAAACGTATATAGGAGAGTATATAATCAGGTGTCGACTACAAAAATGCCATTGGTAGTCACTACAAGTATCATTACCAAAAAAACTTATTTGATGACGTTTATTGCTTGGGCCATAATAATTACCGATGTAATCTTTGGCACCTTTCTTGACGCTTTGGGAAAGCCTCTTAATTCTTCTTTTGGTGTAATATTATTTATAACAATGAGTATCACTGTATTTTTTGCAGGTCTGTATGCCCTTAGAGATTATATGGTTGCATTGCGCAAAAACCTTGAGGCTCCTTCGTTTTTTAATAGGCTGTACAAGGCAACACCTATTTTTCTTTATGCACTTTTAGTCATCTTTGGAGCTATCATTGTTGAAATGGTGTTATTTTCACAATATAGCACTTACCTGCTGATTCTAATTGTCTTAATAAGTGCAGTAGCCATCTTGTTCTTTGGTTTTCGCACTTACAAATTCTTGTCATGGTTCAAGTCGAGTGTCAACAAACGACACAATATCATGATATTGGCATTTGCTGTATCATCGATGCTCCTTTGCATCAGCGTGACAGTTAGTACTGCACTTGATACAAAGGAATTAGTCTTTTCAAGACCACCCTCCATAGATCCAAATTTCCACTCTAGCAATTCTATGGCAAGCAGACACTTATCTAGTATAGAACTTGTGATTCATCTCTATATGTTTCTTGTCCCTCAAGTTACTGCTATTGCTATCGCAGAAACAGTTGCTGTTGCATATTTCCTTCGTTATTTTAGGGATCAGATAGGAAGAGCAATATTTTGGACAATTATAATTTTACCACCTGTATTTTTTTTAACTGGGGTATTTGGTCCTCAATTATTAAGCCACAGTGGCGATGTAATGGTATATCAATTACCTAGGTTCCTTATCTTTAGGGTAATAGGTACCGCAGGATGGGTTGTAGCTGATTTTGTAATAGCTTTTGCATATATTTTAGTAGCAAAAACTCTTGGACGGCAAATTA
>CAKOFP010000058.1 GCA_933226995.1 Candidatus Nitrosopolaris rasttigaisensis
CGTTTGATTTCTCATGGGAAATGTGGCCCAATGATACTAGTGTTGTTGGACTGCTTCACAAGATTCGGGGGAAATCAGTATATTAATTCTTCGGCAACTGGAAGGTACGAGGACTATATCATCAATGAAATTGTACCATTTGTTGACGAAAGCTACAATACAGCCGCTGGTGCACGTGCGCTATGGGGAAAGTCGTCGGGTGGTTATGGATCCATCGTTTTAGGAATGCGTCACCCCGAAATTTTTCACGGGCTAGCAGATCACTCCGGCGACTCGGCGTTTGAGTATTGCTACCTCCCCGACTTTCCCAAAGCTTTGGAGGCTTTTAGAAAAGTCGGTAGTCCAGGAAAGTGGCTGGCTAATTTTTGGAAGAAACCAAACCGTCATCAAGCAAACGACGCAGTGCCGTTGAACATCCTAGCCATGGCAGCGCATTACTCTCCAAATCGTCAATCAAAAGAGATGGGTATAGAATTGCCCTTTGACCTCAATACCGGTGAGATCTCGCAAAGAGTATGGAACAGGTGGCTTTCTTTTGACCCAGTTCGAATGGTTGAAAAGTATCGCAAGAACTTGGGTAAATTAAAGCTAATTTATATCGATTGCGGCACAAAGGATGAGTTCAATTTGCAGTGGGGTGCAAGGATACTTCATTCAAAGCTTGAAAGGCTCAATATTGACCATTATTATGAGGAGTTCGAAGATGGGCATATGAATATAAGCTATCGCTACGATGTCTCGCTTCCAAAAATCTATTTGGCGTTGTCGTCGGGATCTGAACATGATGTATTGTAGCACATGTACGACAAATTAGAATACACACATTCTTGTTATTGAATAAGTGGTGGCAAATTACAGACGAGGCTAGCTCGAACCGATGATTAGGCGAGCAAAACCTACAGAAGATATCGGTCTCCACTCCAAGCTAATTATAGTGCTAATAACTTCGAAATAAATAAGCTGGCACTATGTATGTGATACTGCTATCCCTTCGTCCGAATTTTCTTTTGGGTCGATCTCGACTTCTGTCTTTTTTCTGCTTCGATATTATCTTTTTTAATTTCTTCTAGCTCATGTTTGGATTCTTTGTCCCGTTTTTGTTTTTTTGGTGATGACAACTCGAACTATTCGATATCCAAATTACTATTATTATACTACTATGGTCAACTAAATAATTGAGCTACAAATTGACGATGTGATTCAGTACGTACGTATATACCTGCTATTTGAAGCACAAGGAAAAGAATACTAATAAGAATTGCATATCATTTTGTTAAGAACATGTCACGTCGCCTGTAAAGATTCCTTTTTCGCCGTTGTCAGCATTTAATTCTATAGTTACTCCTTGCCCACATTGCCCGCTAATCGTGGCAGGTATAGATGGATTGCCTCTGCATATGCTATCGGAAATTTGTCTTCCAGTAAGAGTGTATTGATCGGTTCCAATATGCCCCGTCTGAAAAGATCCCCCCGTGTTCTGCGACGCACCAGAAGTACGAATACTAACAACTTCCCAACTTCCGTGTAGGGGGACATTGCTCTTGAAAGCAACAAACGATATGCTTCCACCCTCAACTCTCGTACCATCCGAGCAAGCAATTGAACCGCTCCCGCTGCCTGATATTCCTTGGTTATTACTAATTGGCAATCCTCTTAGTGCACCACTGGAAGAAGATATTGGTGACGAAGGTAATGGTGACGAAGGTAATGATGACGAAGGTAATGAGGAGGAAATCTCATTATTAATTAATAGTCCAAAATTCCCCTGAAATAAGTCGGCACTGGCATAGGAATACCATGAAGACTCCATGAGTAGTCCGCATAGTGCAACGACGGAAACAATTCCGAGCCTGGGTGCAATCCCTTTATACATTCCGACCCTTTATTCCGTGTCCCGATCAGTTATAGATTATGTAGTTGCTTACTAGTTTGACCCTGTATAGTTATGTATTAGGATAATTTACATGAAGGAATTATTGTAGCTATGACATACTTGTGCTATACGCTCGTCATTACACTTCTTATACCTCGCAAGAATGGCATCCACAGAAACAGGTTTGAAGAGCCAACCAGCGGCAAGGTTCGTGGATTTGTGGTTAGAATCAAATAATGGGCAAACCTGCCTCGTCAGTGAACGACCAGATCTCTCTTAGGAGGTGGTTCCGGATTTCCAAATTCATTCGAATATGCGGAGTACAGCCTTATTTCCTGCCCATGTTTAATATTATAAGGACCGATAGATTTTATGATCTTTTTATACTCTCCTCTCAATGGTATCAATTTCTCCGCTAATACGTCCGCTATTAATATGTGCCAATTATCGCCCATCTCCATAACTCGACGTGCTAATATTATGCCTGGTCCCCAAAAGTTTTGATTGTTTTTAATATCATTCACCGCAAACACCGGACCTGAACTCAAGCCTATCCTAACACCAATGAAATCATCCGGTGATTCTTTGCTCCTGTTATAGAGCCGAAGCTTGCGATGAAGCTGTGTACCAAGTTCTAATGGAAGTTGTGGATTTAAAAGAAATCCGATCACCATGCCGTCGCCTGTGGGCAAATGGATTTTCATATCATCTGATTTAAAAGCGTCACAAGTTTTGACTATACCAAATAGGTTCTCGATTTTTTCTCGCTGTTTAGTTACGGATAATAAGGGATTAGACAACCCCACTATATCTATATAAAAAAAATTTGCATCAACGACTTCTGATGATATACCAATCTCAGATATATTCAAACCGTAGACTCCTGCAAGCTTCTTGTATGTTTCCACATGATAATCATGAAAAGGAAAGCCGGCATGCATTATAGGGACATCCAAAATAGGTTTTTGGCACAAATAACAATGCAGCGAAGCAGATCGATCGGCGAAAATCAGGCTTCCATCATTGCTAATCGTGAAATCGATCCACGAAGGGTTATGATGTAGCCCTTTTATGGAAAGCATCCTAATATTCCTAGTCAATACATTGTCTCCTTCAAGTTTCATTTCAAGTATCCCATCTAGAATGGAACTTAAAGTTACATACTCGTTTGGAGAAGGCGTCGTCAAGGTAAGGATTGCCTTTCCTTCAATTTTCTTCAAAAGGAAATAAAGTTGGGTCACGAAATTTATTACCGGGCTTTCTCCGAAAATCGCAAACAAATGTGTCAAGGAATCAATAATCAAGAGAATTGCCCTGCTGCTGTCGTTGCTGATAGCGAGTGGATCAGAATTATTCACACCATTTGTTGTTGTTTTGCGTTTGGTCATTATACTATCTATAATCTCATTGATCTTTTCTAATGCTAGGCCTAATTTCTCGTTGTCTTGTCCCTCGATTAGGTACGGGTTTATAAATACGGAATGTTCAGGCAGGTCTATTCGGCTGGCGAAAAGGCTTTTGTATTGATTTTCAGATAAGGTTGAGCTAATATAGATGCCATGATCACCGTTATCTAAACCGTCAATAAAGAATTGTCGACAGTACATGGTTTTACCTGCCCCCACAGGACCAATTAGAAGTAACACGCTGTTAGGAAGACTACCTCCTTCTACCAAGTGTGATATGCCAGGGATCCGCATTGAGATGAAAGCACCAGTGTAAACTATGAGTAAATACTTATAGGTTGTTGTGCTTAGAAAACTAACTCACAACAGTTCCAAATTGTCAGTTATAGAATTTCTCGAACATTTTTGTCATGGTTCTGCAGTGATGCGAATATGCCATCCCTTTCGTCTGTACTTTGCGCTGTCGGCCGAGTTTATGTGCGTAGAATAACACTCTTCGGGTAAGTTAAGCTTGAATGGTCTAAAGTCTTGGCTACCCACCAAATAGGATTCTTTGAAAATGAAACATGCGCTAAAAGTCTAGGAAGCCTGATAAAAAATATTAAAAACCCGGTAGCGAGTCCCCCAGTCCCGGTCGTTCTTTTTCGAGCCTAGCAATATTTCGAGACATGTATTCCATCGTGCCTGGGATGTGACACTTGCAAGCACAATCACTACAGTCTAAATGAATGCTTTTCTTACAACATTCGGATAATTCGTCATTCATCGCAAAAATACGAAAAACCTTTACAAAAGAGTAATTTTAGTCTTGCTACGGATTGTCAGACTCTCATCAGATAACTCGAGTTAATTTCATTCGTAAGCAATTACAGGCAAATTCGTGAAACGAGTGTGTGGACTCTATCGACCAAGAATCCAGAGGTTTTCCAAAATAAATGAAGTTCTTTTTTCCTACAAGCTGCTGAAGGCCCCTCCCCTAAGCGGAAGAATCTATTATTATAGCTCGCAATAGCATATAGATTTTTAACTTCGTTGAATCGATAGATGGTGGGGTTTTCGACTTAGGCAAAAGGAAAGTATTGAGTGAATCTCATCTCAAAGAATTGGTTAGGCCACAGCAAGGCGAGTTGCTTGGTCGTGTTATCAAGCTTGTTGGGGGGGACAATATTATTGTAAGATGCACAGATGGCAAGGTTAGAACTTGCCGTATTCGAGGGAAAATCAAACGTAGGATGTGGATCCGAGATAATGACTTGGTATTAATTGCTCCGTGGGACTTTCAAGCGGATAAGGCCGATATTGTATGGCGATATATTGCCGCACACGCAGAGAAGCTGGAGCAGGATGGATATCTAGAAGGCCTAAAGTAGGGCTCCCGTCTGCCCAGCGCGGGGGCTACACCGTTGCAATATGCAGTTGTAGCAGAACCGGTGGACGTCATAAACACATATCTAAACGTCGATCCATTTCAGTAGCATTTGCCTGACCTAAAATGAGCTGAATTTGTTCATTCAGTATTTATCGCTACCGAGAATACATTCGGATTCAATAAAATATTGAATAAATAAGTCATTACGGACGAACAAATTGTTTTGAATTTCGATTAATGAGTGGTATTATCTTCTTCATTATAATCTCATGAAAATTAGTTGTCTCAACATCGAATGTAAATATAATTACATAGGAAAGATGGTTATTTTTATCTGTTAGAGGGATCGTGGCTCGAAGTAACTTATCATAATGCGAGCATGTGTAATCTATTTTGCCCAACAGATTCTGCCACCTTATTCTAGTATATTGACGTGTCGCCGCAGTTATTGCATATTGTTGTGTTTCCTCCAAGTTTAACAATGGCTTCAGATCTTTGCGCTCAGACGTCGAAACCAATAGCCCATGTTCGTCAGCAACTCCCACGAAACGAATTGATGGATCTAAAGTAATAACGTCATTACAAAATTGTTGAAAGAACTGCTTCATTCTGACGATGTAACCTCAAAAAGACTTGCTTTTATACTTTTGAATGGTTGTACTACGATGGCAGTAACCACAATGGATTTAGCTGTACGTACGGCTACTTGACCAATGCCCTAAAAGTCACGAATATCGAGCGGGGCTTGTAGCAGGGTAAGTGGGGGTTCATAGCATTTGGCTGAGCAGTGGCGTGGCGTGATTAAATGTGACTCGTAACTGATCCTGGACCTTCACTTTTTAGACGATATCGATTCTGCAGAGTATACAATGACTGATGAATAGACCATCCATTATCAGACAGAAACTAACAAGAATTATGCGGGTTTTTTATGCGTTGCTGCTTCTATGTACCTGTTCTATATGTACTGTTAGTTCATGAATATTCTTGAACTCATTGCCGCATACTTGACAAACCGGATGATGCAGATGCTCGTCTCCTTTTGTTCCCATACTTATATAGTTCAAACTTAATAAAATAACTTTGCGTTATCTGTTATATTTGTCGTTTGTGGGAGTGCCGCCACCCCTGACTAAACATATGCGTATCATCTATTGTCTTGTACTTCTAATGGGGTTGTCCATTCTATTGCCCCATTCTCCCCACGATCCTAAATACATTTTGTCGTTTTGATAGCCGATCACTTTTAGTGCTATAAATGTA
>CAKOFP010000059.1 GCA_933226995.1 Candidatus Nitrosopolaris rasttigaisensis
AAAAAATTTATATTTTTAAGATAACTCAGATTAAGAGACTGAATCTGTATCTTAACGAGGCCGGAACCATTCTGATAAAATTCTAGAACGACTCTACCAAACTTCCTGAATATCATTTTTAAGTGCTCCCTCCCTTTACTATTGACAATATAGTAGTACTCGGCAATGAAGCCTGCAATTGACCCAATGTTTGAGAATTCGATCTTTTGAGGAAGTAAAAAAAGCAACTACATACCTGTGCAGTCCCTGTTTATTTTATTTCGGTCCCCAGAATATTGTTTGGTATCTCCTTACTTATTTACTATACTTCTAATAACTTGCTTTCATCAAAAGATTTTGAATTATACCAGTAGTATCTAAAACAATCTAGGCACCATTCATGAAATAATGGGTCGTCACTATAGAATACTGAATTCATATCTGTCTCTTCTTGTCCTTTCGCTGTGGGGAACATAACAGTTGCTTGCTTTTCATTTAAGACTATTGCTACCTGTATTCTATCAACCATCCTTCTTTCTACTATCCCTTTTTTTATGAATTCATGGAAGCCAGCGTTTTTCAAAAGTTCAGTTCGCTTCTTTGGGACCATAGCTTTTTGAGGTAGAATATAATTAAATTTGATACCACCATGTTCTTTTATTTTTGGGATTACTGCTTCAATCAAATCTAGTGGGATTTGTGGTAACATTCCGTATATGTACTCGGTGGATTCTCTGTAAATATGCTGTTTCCATAGCTCAATAACAGCTACTACTCCTGAAATAAACTCGCAGTTATTCAAGGCCCCGATTCTCTGGATGAATTTCATTGGAGTTTCTTTTCCGAAGGTATGAGTTGAAAAGTATTCTTTATTTCTTGACAAAAAATCAAAAGTTGCAATCTGATTTATGATGGCGTCTCCGAAAGTTGTTAAGGAAAATATTCCCGTGGAATCTTTTTCGATCAACCCAGCATCCATTAATCTGTTAAGATTTCTATGAACTTCTTGCATAGTAACATTAAGATGCTTTGCAAGTTTTGAAAGGTTGTAAACTCCGGTTTCCGATTTCTGCTTCCTATTTAGTTTAAACAGTATAGATAGCCTTTGATCACTAGCTAGCTCAAAGAAGATCCGTTGTGTACTTTCAATGTAGCGACTACTGCTCCTCGAGTTTGTTAAATTAGCCTCATCTGAATGCATGTATACCTATATTTATCCTACTTTGTGAAATTCTTTTCTATTCTAAATCATTCTTGTTCTCAGATTCTGAGCCATCAGCAATAATAGAAGAATAAAAAGTTACTATTGGCAGTCAATAACGTGTAATACTAGGACTCACATCGTGGTATGCTAACTACTACAAAATATTTGAACGTGGACCATCATAGCCAGGGTTAACATAGCAGAACGCTCTTTTCACGGATATGGTTGTCATAGATTCCATAACATAAGGACTCCCTGCAGAAACTCATATCCCTTCTCTTTAAACTGTATCAACCCACGAAGCAAGTACTTTGTTAATGTATTTAATGCAGATAATGGATCTTCTAACTTCAGAAGAAGAAAAAATAGATAGTCAAACAAGACAGGATGGACTAGATATTCCATTTTTGTCTTAGCGTCTTATCGGTAGAAAAAAGCCACGCAACTTAAAATACAAAGCGAAATAGAGAGCAAGAAAGAAGATAGCGAAATATCACGATATGAGAGACAACAAAATCTAGTATTTGTTGCTAGTCTCTTTGGAGCATAGGCAGTCCCGCGACTCTTTTGTGCACGTAGTCGACTCTATATGTTCAAAAATGTAAATACGTGGACATAATAGTCATCACATGAATGAAATGAAAGTAGTTGGTTTGGGATTAGTCGTGCTAGGCGTTTCTGTTGTGCTCTACTACTTCACCGACATAATACCTAAACAAATAGAGAGCAGGGAGATGGATATTATTATATCGTTGGGTATTGGGTTGTTGATATTGATCGTAGGTAAAAGGCAAAACCATTATCTTGATGAAATAATTCAAACACAACATGAAATGACTCAAGAAATACACAAAATGATCAAAGAGGAGATGAAATTAATCAACGAAATGAACCGAGACAGTAAGAACAGCTGAATTGTCTTTGCTACAAATTTCATAAATGTCTCCAATTCATCCTATATCCTGGAACAACGGCGTCAGACAAATATTATTCATATTAGTATCTGCTTCGTCAAAAAAATAGAGGTATCGCTATAGGCCAAACAAAATCAGGTAGAGGTGCGGCTATTATCTTTATCTTCTTCGAGGAGGTAGATACTGTGCTAATGGCCGTTGTCTTGGCAGGCGAGGTTATCAAACCCGTGTCCCCATCACACATACCGAATTCAATCATCCCTTGGACTTCATAATTCGCATCCAAAAATCAATATTATCTCCTCTCTAGAACGGTATTAATTGATTGTGCAATGACATATCTCAATCAGTACTTTGAATAATAAAAAGTATTAGAATCGAAATATGATGATAACAATCCTAAGTGAACTATACTATAATAACAAAGATGATTGACAATATGATTTTGACAACGGTAGCATGTTATTGTTCACAGCTATGTTGATGTGGCTACATTAGGCAATTCTTACAATGCAATAAATGCATCAAGTTTCACAAAAAGGAGTTCTACTTATTGCGAAGGTGATGTATGCCACTCGTTAATATGTATCAACGAAAAGTGCCAAAGATCAGTTTCAGCTTTAAACTCGACTCAGCAATTGTTAAATTCGACTAAACCTTAAGGAGATTATAAGGGCAATTTGCAATTGCAAAGACAAATCTTTGGTCGTGTTTAATACGATTGCTTTAGCATCCGGGAATACTGATGTTTTAACAACAAGATTAACTGTCATACGAAATCCCTAATACGATGTTCTGATATGGCGAGGTGTATTCATAATCTGCATCTAAACTTTCGTGAGGAAGAACACTGATATATAGTATGCACGTACTCTTACTTAGTGGCTATACGATAATGTCAGACACTGAGTATCGTAAACTATCAGAAGCAGAGATTAAGAATGAACTCGGCAAATTAGATGGATGGAAGGCGGTGAGCGGTAAGCTAAGCCGGACTTTGCAATTTGAGAACTTCATTCAAGCGTTTAGTTTCATGACCAAAGTCGCCTTGGAAGCCGAGAAAATGAATCATCATCCGGAGTGGTTTAACGTTTACAACCGGCTCGATATTAACCTAGTAACACATGATTTAAACGGCATAAGTACGTATGATATCAAACTGGCACGCACTATTAACCAGCTATATTTACGATAGATATCACTGAACCATTATTTTTGGTACCAGACCCGGAAACAAGTCATCATGGCATGATTTTAACTAATCATTAATTGGATTTGGTCACGTTCTGATTGATGTTGGTTTGCTCAACTCAGCTGATGTTGAAATTAAAAATACGAACCAAGGGAAAGTGGCAGCACCATTTCAATATAGCGACATTCAGATCCACCGCCAACAACAAGAAGGACCTTTGCCGATGCCATCAATATGACGGATTATAGTTGGTGAGAGTAGGTATGGTGTGTATAGGAAATCCTATCGCGGAAAAGAATGGCCGTCATAGTCGGGGCAAGCTACCGATCATGAGAGACAGAACGAAAAAATAGAAATATTCTATTTCCGATTCTGTTTTAGTGTATGTACATTAGTGGGTTTTGACAGTTCTCTCATATTACTCGATGTTGATAGTCATATATTGACATAGGAGATACAACTCTTAACGCCTGATAATTTACATCAACTGCCGTGATAAAGCAAACCTCAACATCATTATCTATATTCCTCATCTCTTCATAGTTGCTTCAAATGAAATTGAAGTCTAAGAATTAGACTATTCTGTCATCGCTGTTGAGATACTGGATATGATAACAAAGAAAAAAAGACCCTCAAATAGATAATGGCTGAAGATTCTATTACCCATTCTTATTGCGGATAGGACCGGCTGTTCCTGGTCCTATAATTACATGCTTTTGAAAAAATAATTTAAAGCGTAAGTTTTTTTAATCTTTCTAGCCTATTACAGAACCAGCTAAATATAGGCCGATAATTTGGCCATGAACTGGTTTGTGCCTGTGGTTTGTCTGTCTAAGTAACTGAGAAATCGGCTTAATAACTCAAATAGCGATTCTGTTCATATCTGCCGCGATCTGGTTTACGATTGGTCTCTGCAAATAATTTCCACGAATTTTTATATACCTTTATCTCCCGACAATATCATTTTAGTAAAGCAATATACTGTGACAATAGGGTAGTAATTTTTATTACACTCTAACATCTGCTGTGATAGTAGTAATGTGATACAAACCCCTAAGTTACTTGCAGATAAAGTAGCGGTAGTTACCGGATCTACTAAAGGTATTGGTTTTTCAATATCAAAAGAGTTTGCAGAAAATAATGGTGCAACTGTTATTGTTTGCTCTAGAAATGAGGAGCAAGCAGATCGTGCAATAAAACAGATCAATGGTAAAGTATTTGCCGCAGCGCTCGACGTAACAGATAACTCTAGCGTACAAAAATTCATGCAGCAAATTTTATCTGTCCATGATAGAATTGATATTCTGGTAAATAATGCAGGTTATCCTTTTGACAGAGAAATTTGGTATAAAAGGTTTCATGAAGTTACAGATGAAGAGCAAGAGAAAATCATAGAAGTAGATCTTAAGGGTTCTATACGCTTATCCAAGGCAGTTATTGGTTCTATGCTTAAGAATGTTCTCAACAGAAATGGTGGGGTGATAATAAACATCTCTTCAACTCCCGCAATAGCGGGGCATACAGAAGGTTCTCCGTACACCATAGCTAAAGCTGGGAACATAGCACTGACAAAATGTATTGCAATGGAATATGGCAGCAGCAACATTCGAGCCTATACTTTGGCTCTCGGCAATATAGCAACGTTGGCAACATGTGGCTCAATGACTGAATATGATAGAGCTAAGGCCGCTGCTGAACCATCAATGAAAAGATGGGGTAAGCCTGAAGAAGTAGCCAAAGTTGCTGCATGCGTGGCAAGTGATAATTTCTCTTTTGCTACAGGAAATACCATTATAATAGATGGAGGAACTGTATTGAGATAGCACCTACAAGAACTCCCACTGAGCGTCAATGTCTGAATATTCATAGAATGCATTGTAAATCAAAGTAGACTGAAACATGAAAAGTGATGATGCTAAGAACTAAATCTTTTACTGCTTTCTAAGCATCTTCTTTATTGGCATAATTAGTGATTCTATACGCTTTTCTATGCCCACAAAAATAAGAGACACTCCAACTCCCAATAAAATACCGCCTATTACATCCAATGGAAAATGACCACCAACATATATTCTGGATAGACAAACAAGAGCTGCTTCTATAGCCAAAATCGCAGATACCGCAAGTTTCCTAGGAGTATCTCTAAATAACATTAAAGCTACAGCTGCACCTGCTGATACTATCATCGCGTGACCAGAAGGAAAAGCATACTCTCGATCCGGTGCTATTAAAAAATCTGATTGTGGGATTACCGGTCTAGGTCTTGCAACAATATCTTTTGCTAATACACCAAGTGGTACAAGAACAAGCATTGATATTGCAATAACTACTGCAGTCTTTTTCCCTGTCCAACCGCCTAAAACAAATAAAAGTATTATTGCAATAGGCCAGAATATTTCTCTTCCAAATTGGGTAAGCCAGATCATTATTTGATTAAAGGCGGGGTAATGCGAGTTGTTAATGTCCAAAAAAGCTAAAGAATCCACCTTACTAAGCGGGGAACTATTAGTACCATTATTAAAACCGACTTTTGGGGAGACTAATATGGCAATTACTATGAATAGAGCAAGAATAACAATAGAAGCTCCAAAGTATTTATTCACTGTTGTATATTCGTCTAACTAGTACTTATAAAGCATACCTCTCTATGGCTTGTTCTACTGAGAAAAAGGTACTGATGATCGCGGTTATCTGATAAGTGCAAGTATCCCTCAAATGCAATGCTATGAACCAGATGTTGTCTCGGCAACTGTTGAAATCGTTTAATTAATACCAGCGGAAAAACTCTTTTATTAGTTATGTCTTCTCAATAGTAGATACAATTGCCCTTCAAATGCAAGACGTGCGGTTTGCAGTTTGATGAGAAGAGACGTCTTGAGATCCACAAGCAAGTACATGGTCGGAAATCCAAGGTAAGCGAATACGGTAGCCCAGAATTTAGTCAGGATAGATTGAGAGGATGATTTGATTCAACTCCTAACCAACAACCGACCAACCACAGCCTAGAGACTCACTTTAAATTGATAAGTTATCTATTAGTTCTCCAGGATAATTGCGCGCGTATATGTCTTCATAAGATCCGACGGTTTCAAATTATCCCCATTGTGCTAATTCAGGTTCTTTTCCGATGCAGCAGTTGTATCGTAGCATGATTTATACTAGCTAGTTCTGAATCTTGAGAAATTATATTTATTTTTTCGTCTCGCGAATTGTGCGGCTGATGGGCCAAAATAAATCGGTAAACACGTATAAAGAAATCAACAAAAACAAGAGTCAGTCAAAAGTCCGTACAAGAGATCACTTGATAACGTACTGATATTTACTTCTGGGGTAGTAGCATTCCTGAATATGCCGACCCCAATTCCAATCAGATATTGCAATAATCAAATGAATTGCTATTCCAACAACGATCACAGAAGAAGATGTTGGATAAACTCCAATTTCGTGTCATTTTCATCGACCTCTTTATTCAGAATAGAAAATATTGGAGGTATGCTACGCAATCGTAAGACTCGCTATTCTACGTACGATGATATTCAGATATGCCCTACGCGTATTGTGTTATCCTTGTTGCCTCCCCACTGAACTATAGGACAGTTAACAACTACTTTTGTAGGGGTAATGGTTATCTCGACATAGTATACTTCTAACGACTATAATATTTAAGTTAGGTAGTAATTGTTGAGTTAGTCAGTTATTCGAACCTAACCTGGTAATGAAAAATTAACTCTGACGGCGTACAAGCGATTGGTAGATCTGATAGCTGCATCTGTATCAGCATAAGTTGTAAGCAATACACGTTTAGCATCAGGATAAATCTCCATAGCCTCTTCAAGGAATTCCACACCTGTCATATGCGGCATTCGTTGGTCTACTAGGAATAATGCTGGCGGCTCATTTCGTAGTTTCAATTGTTTTAGTATGTCAAGAGCAGTTGCACCTGAGTCCGAATTTAATACTCTGAAACGATCACCATATTTGTGACGTAAGTCGATCCCAACAGCCTGCAACACCTGAGGGTCATCATCGACGATCAATAGGACAGGCTTCATAAATAAAATCTCCTTACATATTGCTCATATTACTCATAGCTTTATTTCAAACCTTTTGACTTTACTTATTTCCTAAATAACGAAAGACCAGTCATGTTTTTAATTTCATATGCTATTCTTCTACAAAAAAGCATCATTTTCTTTACTTGCATCAAACAGTTTACGTCTACCTAAAGGCCTTTCTTTTTTATTGCAGCAAGAAGCGTTTCTAGATCCCACGAGCCATTATGTCGTGCTCCATTGATAAAAAAAGTAGGTGTGCCTTCCACACCGCTAGCAATACCTTCTCCTAATGATTTGTCAATCTGAGAAGCGTAAATGTGTCCAGACATTTCCTTTCGGAATTTATCTGTATCAATACCCAATGTTGCCGCATATTTCAATAAGTGATTATCATCAAGCGCTCGTTGATGTTCAAACAAATAATCGTGCATGTCCCAGAACTTTCCCTGTGCAGCCACAGCTTCTGCTGCTTCAGCGGCATGTTGTGCATGAGGGTGTATTTCTCTTAGCGGAAAATTGCGAAAGACAAAGAGTAGCTCATTGCCAAGGCGTTTCTGAATCTCTTTGACGATTGGATAAGCCTGACCTGTATATGGACATTCATAATCACCATATTCTACTAAGTTCACAGACGCTGTCCTAGGGCCTTGTATATGATCAAGATCATTTACAGGTAAATTCAGTTTTCCGATTTCTTCGTTCTCTTCGGCCGCTGATTCCACTATTGTATTGTGGTTTTTGAGAGAATTACTATTTTTATTCATATCTATTAATAGTAGCGAGACGAGTATTTAACTGTGGTAGCAATATACTACTTAGTAGATTACAAGTAAATGACGAAGTAAGCAACAAATGACCGACATGAACGTACCTATTTTGGAGCTATTAGTGGACAGAGACATCCCAAATAAGTAACAAATACAATAGTAAGTTTGGAAAAGAAGCATGATTGTTATTTTGGTCTAATTTCATCTACATTTAGTCTGGGGCTATTATGGTGAAAGAGTCACTGACTTGCCATTTCCTATCGATGTAAGAAAGGGGTGAGTTGCTTGAGGACATGCATTTTACCCATCATATTTATCCAAAATCTGGCTGGGTTAGATAATAGATTAGGAACTCATACGACATGCCAGCAATAATTAATGTGATTCCAAATCCTAAAGAAACAGTTTGACACAAGAATCAAATATGACAATTAAAATTTTAGGTGTTGCCAGTAGTATGCGTGAAGGTTCGTATGGTACTAGAGCATTAAAAAGGGTACTTGATGCCGCAGAGAAACATGAAGCCAAAACACGTTTACTTGACTTTCGCAGTATAAGAATGCCTATGTTTAATCCCGATATATCAAATGAGCATCATGAACAGATGGAAAAAGTGATAGAAGATCTCAATTGGGCAGATGCATTTGTGCTTGCATCGCCAGACTATCATGGTTCTATGTCCGGGGCTATGAAGAATTTCTTAGATTTCTATTGGGAAGAATTTGCAGGCAAGACTTTCGGATATATTTGCAGTTCTCATGAAAAGGGTCTAACGGTGATGGATCAAATGCGTACAGCTGTACGTCAATGTTACGGATGGAGTCTCCCTTATGGTGTTTCCATAAATGGGGAGGAAGACTTCAATGAAAAGGGAGAAATAGTCAATAGTCTGTTAGTTAAACGTTTAGAGATCCTTGCACGCGATTTAGTTGTTTATGGGAAACTAATTAGAGGACAATTTCTTCAAGACATATCAACTGAAGTATCAGACACTTTTGCTGCACGTTATAGATTGTAATCAAGATGAAATTAGAATATTTGAGCTATATCACAACGAATGGAATAATGTATTCATGTAAAAAATGAAACCAGAAAACCTAAAAGAAAGGTGCAGTTAGAAATAGTATTAGGCAATGCCAAAATGTCATATTTGTGGAAAGTCAGGACTCTACACAGAAATGATAGATAATATTGTATATTCCGTACATCCTGAATGCAAACATAAATTATATAATATCTCAGACAAAATAACAGAATTCCACAATTGTTCTATATGCAAAAATATTGATGATCTCTCTAAAGAAGAACTAAGAAATCACCTAGTTGAATATCACACAAAGGAATCATTAGCTGATCTGATAATAAACAGTATGAAGTACATCTATCTAGAATATTAGATACTTCAAGTTCAAGGCATTCTATCTATTAATTTACTAGACGTAGTTGAATTCATCTGTTCATTGTCTTCTAACCGATAGATTTCATTATTACAATACCTTCACTTCGTTTTCACCCACTTCACGAAGTGCAGGCGCGACACGCGTACCTATTAACTCTGTGGCTCGCATGAGCTTTGCGTGAGGTATTGAGGCGGGGTTCATCATAAAAGTGATCCGAGAGATGCCGCCGAGCGCTTGGCTGTGCCTAATGATCTTATCGGCTACCTCATCCGGATCGCCGACTAGCAATGCACCTTGCGGACCTCGCTGGGCGTCAAAACTCGCACGCGTCATCTTAGGCCATCCGCGCTCCTTTCCAACCTTAGTAATGGCATATGCATATCCTGGAAAGAAGTCATCGACTGCCTCTTGGGTGCTCTCTGCGACGTAGCCCAGCGAATGTACCCCTACTTTCAATTGTTGTGGTAAATAGCCGGCTCGCCTCCCAGCCTCCCTGTAGAGATCGATGAGTGGCCGGAAACTGCGTGTTTCGCCGCCTATGATTGCGACCATCAACGGGAGTCCAAGCGCTCCGGCACGGACGAATGATTGTGGAGTCCCACCTACGCCTATCCATATTGGCAAAGGATTTTGTAAGGGCCTCGGGTAAACTCCTTGACCATTCAGAGTAGGACGATATTCGCCGGACCAATAGACGTGCTCATTGTCACGAATCTTCAGAAGCAGCTCAAGCTTTTCTGCAAAAAGCGAGTCATAATCCTCCAATCGCAGGCCGAACAGGGGAAACGCCTCGATGGATGAGCCACGGCCCACTACCATCTCCACACGACCTTGCGACAGAAGATCCAAAGTTGCGAATTCTTGAAACACACGTACTGGGTCGGCTGCACTCAGTACTGTTACCGCACTGGTAAGACGTATGCGTTTAGTTCGCGCAGCCGCCGCAGCCAGTATGACAGCAGGAGCCGAATCAAGGAATTCCCTACGGTGATGTTCGCCAATTCCAAACACGTCCAACCCAATTTTATCGGCGTATTCAATTTGTTCGACCAATCTTCGCAAACGCTCAGATGGGCTGACTGAGAGGCTGGCGTCATCGAGTGCTGCTGCGAAGCTATCAATTCCTACTTGCATATAATATGCATTAGATAATCCATTATTTAACGATAGTAGTAGTTCCTAACTTAGTCGGTATAAACTACCTTATTTAGTGAGCAAAAATTTACTTTTGAGCGAGACAGAAAACGGTTTAATCTTGTTGGATTTAGTATTTGATCTTGCCCATCCTGCTCAGGCTCTATCGCTAAGGATTTGCTACGCCGTCAAGATCCATGACATGCTAGCGTCCAAGTCTGAAAATCATGTTACTAAAATACTAATGGCAAGGCAAGGTAGTGATTGGCTGATGGTCTATACAACAAGTTATTACTTTACTATAACCGTTCCAGCCATCCAAGGGTGAATGTCACAGAGGTAATTATAAGTTCCAGCTTTTTGAAATGTTACAGTAAATGTGTTCGAAGAGCCAGGATATAGCGTAGTAGCTTTTGGAAGTAACCAGCCAGAATTTACATATTGTTCATTTCCAGTAATAGTAAAATTTCCGTTAGGACCTAAAACCTTTGCATGACCAATCGAGTCTATCAAGGTTGGATAATAACCCCGTACATTGCTGACAATTACTGTATTCATTCCATCTTTACCAGGAATCATGTTTGGTTGACTATTAGCGCCAGGAGGCACTGGCATGAACTGTGTTGAGCTTCGAACAGTAAAGGGGACGTCTGGTGTGGTCATAGTTTTATCGTTTAATACAAATGTAACAGTATGTGGTTCCGGTACTGGCGATGGATTATCCCATGTTACGCTCTGACCTACCCTAATTTGAACCTGGTGTGGTACGAATACTGCTAACATGTTAGTAGAATTTCCTCCTCCTGCATGTACTTTGACAGTCGTTGTTGGCGCATCGCCCACTATTGCACTTGCGTGTTTAATTGTTGTTGGTGTTGTTACTATAACTGTAGCCGCAAATATTGCAGCTACAAAACTGACAATAACCAAATTTGTTTTATTGTTCATTTGCAAATAATAAAATTTAAAATATAAAAGGCTATCGGCGAAATCTCATTTTCACTACACGAGGCATCCATCTCTCGATCATTTCAAGCCGCAAAGCAACTGTAAGTGAATTCAATAACATGCGAATATCGTATGGGTAATGGTGACTATATCTGAAAAATCGGCCAAGCTTGGTAGATGCCTAGAGTTCATTTATTACCTATGCAGCAGCATTTATTGCAATAGCCATTCTCATTCTCCTTGATTTGACATCTTCTTCTTTAAGACTAGCTTAAGAGCAATAGATATCACTGAAATAAAAAAAGCTGTAATGAATATCATATTATATGATTCCAAAGAAGGAAACGAAAGGCTTGAACCTATTATAGATATCTGATTTGACTGCATATATATACTTGCAATCGCTGGTCCTATAGCCATCCCAACAAAGAAAAGCATAGCAGTCATGCCCAGAGATATTCCAATAGAATCATTTGGAGTATATTCTAAGAGAATATTCCAATTACCAACTCTTGTTAACGTCAATCCGATTGCTATTACCGCAAGGTTTGCAGATATCAACAGTTCTGATGAATGAAATAAAATTAAGCTAAAAAATCCAAAAGCAGTAATTATAGTTCCAACTAAACTCGGTTTTACGTTTCCAAATTTGGAAATTATAATACCGGCAGACACAGATACTACAAGAATTATTATCGTAAAAGGAATTTGAACATTTGCAGCGCTTATCGCATTTCCACCAAACCCTAATGGCGTAGGACTCCTAACAAGCACAGAAATGCTTTGATACACCATAAACATTGTAATACCTAAAATCATCAAACTAATGTTATTTAGGAGAATTATTCTATTTGTTAGGAGATTGAGATCGATTAATGGGGAGTCTGGTGCAGCCATCGATGAAGACGATGAAGGTGATGAGGATGTTGGTATTTTTTTTGCTGCTTTTACCTTTGCAGATATCTTTCTTTCCACGATTATAAATAACGTTAGGGAAACGACCGATACTATTGAGAGAATGACTGTTGGCATAAAATCTGACATTGTCAATGAATGAATATTTTCCAAATATGAAAGTGCCAGCAGAAATGAAATTATAGTAACAGATAATGTTATCGCTCCTTTGATGTCTATTTTCTGTAACAAATTATTGTTATTTTTCTCATCATGCATATACAAATCAGCTGCACTGTTATGATGATGATGAAAATACTCTTGTTCATTCCCAATTTTTGTAAATACGCAGCAATATTCTGTCCCTAGTTTTGACTTTTGTACCTTGGATTTTTGTTCTGGTTGTTGTTGCAGTTGTTGCTGTTTCTTCTCCTCCTCTTCCTTAATATTGATAAATTTGCGGAATATTAGGATTAGGATTATGGCTGCAGGTACCATAGATAAAAGTGCAAAGTGCCATCCATAATGGTAAATTATTGTTCCTCCTAAAGCTAAACCTATTGCTGAGCCAGCCGTAAATAACCCTGTAAATATTCCTTGAGCAATCGAAAGTTTTTCTTTAGGAAATTGTAACTTTAGTATTCCAAAAGCTATCGGAAACATAGATATTCCAATGCCTTGAAGTATTCTTGCAATAATCATGAACGAAATATTACTTGCAAAACCACCTAGCGCAACTCCTATGGTATAAATACACATTATTATAAGTACAATCTTTTTCTTTCCGTAGATATCAGATAGCTTACCTGCAATAGGAGTCATGACTGCGCCTGCTATCAAAAACGAGGCTAATATCCATGACGAGGTAGTGTAAGTTATTCCAAACTCTTTGATAAAATCAGGAATGGCTGGTATTATTACAGTTTCACCATACATTGGAATCAGACCAACAGAACTTATAACTACAAGTGTTATCCAGGCTGAACGGGAAATGGCTGGAGAAGATGATGGCGCCGTTGTGGGGTTATGTCGATTATTAGAACTCATTGAAGCTCTGACCCCTTTTGTATTAGTCCTGAACATATCTTATATGTTTGCTTATCTGATTGTCTTTGTTGCATCAAAATTCATTCCGTTATCAGGTACTATGGTAAATGGATTATATTATACCGGTATGAATACTAATGATAAAATGTCTCAAGTAGAAATCATTAAGGCAATTTTTCAACACTACTTTGAAGCATACATAGCTTGGAGACTAATAAGATATGTCACACTATTCTTAATGGGTAACAATTATGAAAATTAATTTTGTTTCTTCGGCACAAAATCAGTTTTGTCCAATACGAATCTAGCATTAAAGAACATGGAATCATGATAATGCCGGAGTTTCACTATTCTACTGAGGTGCTCTGGTCAAGATAACAACATTGAACAAAAAAAGTGTCATGATAGGTGATAGACTATTCTACCTTTGTTGTTTCCTAGGCCCGCTGCCCTTAACCAAGGATCCCAGAATGCTTTGAGCCAATGCTCATTAGCTTTCATTGCATTTTCATAAAATCCTCTGCTCGCTTCAATCCAATTTATCAAATAGTTTTGCCAGAAGCCTATCGGATTTAGAAACGGGTTAGAGACATACCCTTTTCGTTCTCTCTCTGAAGCCATGACCTTATTTATGTTAGAATAGTAGTTAAGGTTGATGACCTCAGTATGCGGAATTTATGTCAGATGAAAGAGTTCTCGTTCCAGTATACTGAAATATTCGGTTGATGTTGCAGATAGTACGGGGTAGACCACGCCTAAGTTTCAGAAATACTTCAACATAAATAGTATCGTCAGTAGTCATAGATTTCTGATAAGCGTTCAGCGTTGAAAATTTGTTTAATCGTGGTCCTTGGCCTTCCATCTTTAAACACACGTTTAGATTCGTATTTTGTAGAGAAAGTAGCTATGTCCACCAAGAGTGGTTCGAGCCATACCTTTGTCTGTGAGCGAGTATTCGGTTTGCATGGAAGACTAATCAAATATTGGAAAAGACGTCATTAATTAGTAAGGTCTGATTTAAATGCTCACTGATAGATTGTAGCATAATTTCGAATTTATCTCCTTTTTTATGGTTTTGGCTTTTTGGTGTATCGATTCTTCTCCTTCCTCTGGCAAGGTGTTGGCATTTGGGAGGAGCACTCAACCTTAATACTATCACCCTTTAGTAGTGTGTAGCTTAATTCAGAAATAACGTCACTTGAGTACGACTTTCGATACCACATAAAGTAAGAAGTATCGAGTATCCTTTGCAATTAGAATTGCGTAAATAGTAGGTGTCATTAACCCACTACATGAGAGCTGCAAGAATTGCTAGAGTAAATGAACCTCTACAATTGCAAGAACCTCAAACACCAAAGCCAAAAGGTTCACAGATTTTAATTAAAGTTCAGTCCGCAGGAGTTTGTCATAGCGATGTCCACGTATGGGAAGGCTATTATGAAGGTATAGGCGGCCAACCATTAAAAACTACGGATAGAGGAGTAAATTATCCTTTAACTCCTGGACACGAGATTGCAGGTATCGTGGATGGTTTGGGCGAACAAACCGAAGGATTTAGCAAAAACGAAAAAGTCCTTGTATACCCTTGGATAGGGGAAGGAGTATGTCCTGCATGTAGAATTGGAGAAGAAAATCTATGTGATAAACCTAGATCATTAGGTATCTACACTGACGGAGGTTACGCAGAATATGTATTGGTACCAAGCTACAAGTATCTAGTGAAAATAGGAGACGATATGGATACAGATACAAGTGCACCCTTATCTTGTGCTGGACTTACAGCATATGGTGCAGTAAAAAATGCCAATCTAAAGCCAGACGATAATGTTGTGATTGTTGGTACAGGAGGTTTGGGCCTGATGGCCATACAACTTACCAAAGCAGTTACAGGAGCCAAGATAATTGCAATGGATCTAGATGATAAGAAATTAGATGTCGCAAAAAAGAATGGTGCTGATAATACTATAAATTCAAAAAAAGAGGATCCTGTAAAAGCCATCATGGAGTTGACTGACAAATTGGGTGCGGATGCAGTAATTGACTTTGTCAATGCTTCCAAAACTGTAGAAACTGATATGCAAATTCTTAGAAGAAGAGCAAGGTTAGTCTTAGTAGGACTCTTTGGTGGCGAATTGAAATTAGCTTTAGTCACCATGCCAACAAGAGCGTACAGATTAATCGGATCATATACAGGAACTCTAAGTGATATGGTAGAGTTGGTTTCTTTAGGAAGAAGAGGAGTAATCAAACCAGTTGTTTCAAATCGATTCAAACTTGACCAAGCTACAGAAGCATTGACAATGCTAAAAGGCGGCAAGATTCTTGGTAGAGGTGTGATAAATCCATGACAGCAGCAAGTTCTACGAAAGCGAAAGCAAGAGAATTAAAGACAATAAATCCTGCAACAGAAGAAGTCATTAATACATACGAGATAATGACTAAAGAACAGATAAGCGAAAAAGCAAAGAAAGCTCAGAATGCATTTAGTGATTGGAAAAAAGATATACAGAAAAGAGTTGATCATATTTATGATTGTGCTCAGGAACTAAGAAAGAACAAGGAAGTGCTTGCAAGGACAGTCACAAAAGAAATGGGAAAGGTGATAAAAGAAGCCAGATCTGAGGTAGAAAAATGTGCGTGGGTAATGGATTATTTTGCAGATAACGGGAAGGTGTTTACAACTGATGAAGTGGTTAATACAGATGCTAGAAGGAGTTTTGTAACATTTGAACCATTGGGTGTAATAGGAAGTATAATGCCATGGAATTTTCCTTATTGGCAAGCACTAAGATTCGCAGCGCCTTCGTTGATAGTTGGGAATACAATAGTACTAAAACCAGCAAGTGCTACAATGCAGTGTGGAATTGAAATTGAAAAGACCTTTGAGAAAGCTGGATTACCAGATGGAGTTTTTCAAACATTGGTTGGTGATTCCAGTATTGCAGACATACTTATCGATTCACAAGATGTTAACGCTATAACATTTACCGGAAGTGTTCCGGTCGGAGGTAAAGTGGCTCAAAGAGCAACATCACAACTAAAGAAATGTGTTCTTGAACTAGGAGGCAGCGATCCATTCATAGTATGTGAAGACGCTAATGTTGAAAAAGCGTCAAACGGTGCTGTCAAAGGCAGATTCATTAATTGTGGTCAGAGTTGTATAGCATCAAAGCGATTTATCGTGGTAAAGAAGATTGCAAACGAATTCATAGAAAAGTTTGTTCAGGGAGCTGAAAAACTTAAGGTCGGTGATCCTCTATCAGATGATACAGACTTGGGACCGCTTGTAAATGCTAGCGGTTTGAAGACTATAGATTCTCAGGTCAAAGACTCGGTTAAAGAGGGTGCTGAAATATTGACAGGAGGAGAACAGATAAAGAGTAAAGGATATTTCTATAAGCCCACAATTCTGAAAAATGTCTCTCCAAATATGCGAGTAGCACAAGAAGAAGTATTCGGTCCAGTTGCCCCGATAATTATTGCCGATAGCGAGATAGAAGCTCTAAGACTTGCAAACGACTCTCAATATGGTCTGGGAGCAAGCATATGGACTGAAGACCTTGACAAAGCAGAGAGATTGTCAAGAATGGTTCGGTCTGGAATAGTGACTGTGAATAATGTTGTGATTTCTGATCCAAGAGTGCCTTTTGGTGGAGTAAAGAAGAGTGGATTTGGAAGAGAACTGTCAAGATATGGCATGTTAGAGTTTGTCAATATCAAGTCGGTTAGATTCTATGACCAGCTTGTTCACCAGCACCATGTAGAATAATACTAACAAACAAACAAAATTGACACCAAACAAAGATCTGAGGATATGTCGAGAGACAGTACAGAAAAACCTGCAAACAACAACAAAATGTAGTCACTTCTGCTGATCTGCGAGGTTTTTTGGAAAATAGTTCTTTCTGCTTATCCACATCTAACAGTACAATCTTTTGTGATCTTTTTGCTCTAGATATTCAGCTGATCGCAGATGCATTGCCCCCTTTATAGCGTCGAAGACTCTCGGTACTGAATACCTATCTTTTAACGTGTCACAAAGCCCGCGCCCACCAGGTTTTGGGTGGTTATTTAGACATCTGGCCTGTAGGAAAAATCCTTGTCCAAAGGGTGCCTATATGGTGCCGCATAGAGTTTGATACTTTTTAAGATTTTGCAGAGGAATACAACGGTGAATCAGGTGTTAATGCTAAGTCTTATAAAGAAGAGAAAAACAATCGTAGAGCAGGTTTATTATGACATTGTCTTTATTGTTATTTGCATTTGCCACCTTTTCAAGCCAGTTAAAGCAATCATGGCTTAACCCTTCTGTAGCATTTTCTATCTTTCTCTCGAATAAAGTATCGCTATCATTATTGTGATTGGTAATAATTTCATTTGTTTTTTTGTTTTTGAATTAATATAACATAACAGAACCAAGAAGTAATCATTAACGCCGTCCAAATAACTATGTATTATATAGATAGTTATAAGTAGGTGATCGACGTCATTATAATAATATGTCCTCGGGAGTGATGGGTCAGACAACTGAAAGAATCAGTAAGTACCGAAATAAATACATAGAATACCCTTGCGGATGCAGATATTTATTTGACCATCGTATCGTATTAGAGCGCATATGCACAGAACATGAAAATGAATTAATTGCTCACCATGGTTGATGCGGCATCAGGCAAACACTAGAAGAAACATGCGGCTTTGTTGCTACTTTGTAGATTAGAGGAGCAAACGGGCGGTGCCTATTGATTCTATCCGTATAGTTTCTGCTGCTCCTTCAATTGTCCTAGCGCCACACTCACGACCACCAGTCCACTGAAGATGTTCTAATATCGAGGGATTCTTGCTAAAGTTTTGCAAACATTGCTTATGATATCAACCTCTAATGCAATTCTACTGTTGATTCCCAAATCTATTGATTCCATCTTGTACTGTTAGAACCATTCTCTAACCTTGTCGACGTCGGTTGACAATAATTGAAAAAAAGGTATATCAAATAAGTAAAACAGCGAAGAAAAGTTTTATCCAAGTTTCGCAAACTTTTCAACCTTAACAAGTAGTGTTACTTTTATCCCTGCACGCAGGTTAGAGAGGTTGAGAATAAGATAATTATGAACCACACCAGTACTATCAATAAAAAATATTTGTGCTCTTAAAAGTATTATTCTCCTTAACAGATAAAGCAGAATAAGGTATTTATGTTGTAACTATGATCTTTCTAACGAATATATCAGTATTTCAATATACCAACAAATTCTCCTAGATTTTTAGCGCTTGCTGTGAAGCACCTCAAATATAGCATACATAGATAGTTTTGCTGAAGAGGATACGGAGGCAAGATTTGATCTTTTCCTTAAATTCTAGGGCAGTTGTGTCGATGTTCTTGGTTGTTGTTTTGTTAGATTCTCTTGTTTTTATATACGGTTTTCAAATGGCGACTGCACAACAAAGAATACCGCAGTCACTATCACTACCAGAATTATCAGCAGCCAATGCTATTGCTACTTCAAGTTCTCCTCATGCAACTACCCCTAACATAGTTCATGTCAACGAGACTAGCTGGCAGTCAGAGCTGACCTCGATGATAGTCAAAGTAAGTGTTCATTACCCTACACCGGAAGAAAAAAGCAGAGTAGATAAAATCGTCAATCAGACACTGAGTATGTTACCACCGCTAGGGAGGGCGATAAACGAGTCGCATAGTTGCATCTTAGAGGCGGTTATATGCGAGAATAGTAATATGACCAACGGAACAATGCTGAGATTATAGCCCCGCATTCACGATTGATTAAACAAACACCAACATATTCGTACTACTTAGCTAAATGGGTTGTACTCTTAAAGACATCATTCATTTGTCTGTGCATTATATTCCGTGGATTGTTTTGTCAGCCTCTCAATATTTTATATTCTTAAAGAAGGTTGTACCCTACTAATGGCCACATTAAGAACGCACACATAAGGTAGGTAGGATAAATGACTTTTACACAGATATCACAACAGAAGTATGATATTGTATTTCTCCAGTTGAAGGGAATTAAATTATTCCAAATCTTTCTTGATAGAAGTAGTTGCTAGATTAACCCAAACAATATCTTCAGGAGTACTCTCAAGGCCATTATTCCTACAACAATGTGATTAAGATACCAAAGAGTCACGGATATCATTAATATTTCATTAATGTCTGCTTTTGTTATTTCCACTCAGTTATTACGTTTAACACATGACCGGTTAGCATCCTTGTCTTTAGCCGTGTGTTTGTCTGGGAAATCCACATTACATATATGGCAATGATATGTTTCGTTCATATAAGACGTTAATGCACTCTAAAGAATGAGGTAGCTAACGATTATGACCTCGATTGCTTCTCGTCGTCTCCTGCTATCTTATTATTAGAGACAACTGTATTTACAAAAATGGGTCCGGTTAAATTATTCAGGAGTACAAATAGACCATATGGAATTCTTGCAGTAGAAGATGATGGCGAAGTCATTTGGGCCGAAACAGTTAGCGATGAAGCAAAGATAGCTGGAAATAGGGTTCCAAAAGAAGAATTCAATAAAAAGCTCATACAGGAGGAATGGGAAAATGACTTAAATACGAAATTCACATTTGCCGATGGAGAATTTCAATTGATAAATCAGAAGCACACCTTATGATAATCCTGGTATTCTCTTATAGTAATAATGTGTGCAATGTCGTGAAACGAACTTGCTTTGTGTCATAAAAGAGACGGCGTTGGCATTGTAACATTGACTTGTCCTAGAAATTTAATGTCATCTACAAACAGAGGACTTTTATAATTTGATATCTGCAATCCAATGACAGGAGAAAGAACGGAAAATGCCGCGGAATCACATACAACATAGGATCTGCAGTAGTGATAAAATAAAGGATAACACTCTTCAGCTCTTTACCGTTGACGATACTGAAATTGTAGTAGGAAGAAGAAACGGAAAATTATTTGCCTTCAACAATTCCTGTCCACACAGAGGAGCCTCACTCTCAAAAGGGGAATTAAAAGGAGATAATATAGTATGTTATATGCATGGTTACGAGTTCAATGTTTTTACAGGAAAATTGGAGAATATGAAATCATGGAAAAAACAAGATACATGGTTAGAGCAGAATCCAGAATGGAGAAAGGCAGGCGATTTAGTCTTGTATCCTGTGAGTGAGACGAATGGAAGTATATTTGTAGATGTTTGAATGACAATTCCTTGCCAAAAGTTTGCTCACATTTAGGAGTTGACTTTGATAGACTTTAGCTTTGTGTTTTTCCGCTTTATTTCAATCAATGGCCATTACGACATCTATAAAGCTGCTTCTGCTACTAGGGCTGTTAACGTCCGTCAGTCACTCACAAATGCAACTGGATAAATTCAGTTTGAAAAGATTTTCTTTTGCACCGAATTAGTATGTTAGCTGTGATTAGTGTGCGGTTTTGCATACTTTAACACTACCGGTGTTTAATTCAAGTGCTATTCGCTGCATCTATTATATTCCATTCAACCCGTAACTTTTGGAAAAAAGATACTTCCAGACAAGAATATTTCTGCTCTTCTAGAAGCAGTTAAAAATAGAGAAATGAAGTGAACCGGAACTGCATAACATCTTGGCTATCCTGAGTCCATTTTTAGCCACGTCATCAAAGCTGTCTTTTAAAGAAGTCTGTAATTCTCATTTGTTCTTTCATATTCTTATAGATTTTACTATTTCTAATCCATTCATTTTTAGATACGGATAGATTAGCACATGCGAACAACGATGCATTCTGGAAATTGTCAAACCGCTTTGCTTCTCCATCAAGTGCTTTTCTTATTCCCTCTCTTATCTGCCATACTCCTAAAGGCATAACATATTCTGGACGAATTTCTCTTAGAATCAACGCCGCTGCCTTATGTCTTATTTTGAAAAGATGTTCAGCTACACCCAATCTGGCAGCAAAATATGCACCTGCTATAGAAGGATAGTGATCTAAACCATTAGCATTTTCAAAATCTATTCCAACTCCTAAATTTCCATTATTATCATACCATGCTTCTTGCATTTCGAAACCCCATATGTCATCTGGGATTAAAATTACCGAATAATAATTACCTAAATGAATGTGTTTATAAACCTCAAAGAAATCAATTGTTGGAAATGTTTCGATCTCTTTTATCAAACTGGCTGAAATGACGTCATCAGTAGCAGAGATACTCCATTTTGTAGGCACCAATTTTCTGTTTTTTTGCAATCCTAACATCCCCATGCTGAGAACTCGGCAGATTCTACTGACTTCTACTCCACCTTGATAAAGATTGACTATACCTTCAGCCGCACGCAAATCCTTGTCATAAAAAACATTTTCTAGTCTTTGATCTACCGAGAGCGAGGACGAGGTTTTGAAGGTTTTTAAAGATGCAACAGGACCAAAAGGGGTGGAATCAGTATCTAAACCCAAATCTTTCTCTTGCTCTATATCTGCAATGGGTGTTTTTTCGAATGTTGCTTCACTTTCGACTGATTTACTGGTCATAGCTAACTCCTGCAAAGATTCTATGTATTTTCCAGACGTGCTATGAATATGAATATTTGATACTCCTCGCACAAGAGATAATCGATAATTAACAATTTCCTCAATACTTTTGCCGGGCCACATCTCTGGCTTATCCAGTATTGTTGTGTCTCCATGTAGTGGCGGCACCATCGGCCCAACTTTTACCTTAGGGTAACCATAACGTCCAACAAATACTGAAGGTGGCGTAGCACCAGAAAGCGTTTTTCGCGAGAACTTGGCAGAATTATCATTAAGGAATTTAATCCAATTCTTCTTCAGTTGTTCCTTGATTTCGTTAGCAGTAGGCAGATCCTAATCAGTATGTTAAAGCGCCAAAAAGATATTTGAAGATTTAGCACGCCAGAAACCAAATGAGTACACATAATGGATAAACACAGTTATAGTTTGGATGGATATCAAGTTTAGAAAAATCTAGCATCCTTACAAGTATTAATGCCCCGTCACTTTCAGTTGATAGTAATATGATTTCGTACCAAGGTAGTCAATCTCTCCAGCGATATTGGCTTTTGAATGAATTCATCTATTTTCATGGAAGGTAAAACTCTCCTAAATTCAATGTCATTAATTTCAAATGCAGTCATAAAAAAGACCGCATTTCAAATTAATGACATTGAATTTAGGAGAGTTTTACCTTCCATGAAAATAGATG
>CAKOFP010000060.1 GCA_933226995.1 Candidatus Nitrosopolaris rasttigaisensis
ACCAAAAGAGGAAAACTTGAAATTCTGATTCCACTATGCGGTACATGAAATCCAGTAAGAAATTTAGACTGACATTGAACGGCTCTAGTAACAAAAAATAGGTTTATTTTTTGTGACATTAACTCGGCAGCTTTTTACAGATTTCAATGTTACTGATAATGGCAATCCAACTGTTATTCAGAGCAAATAGTGTCAGTCCATGATCCTGAATATTTTGAAGATCGCTTATCAGTATCATTATTTTGTGCTTGTCTTTTTATCGGGGGGGATGTTTGACTGTATTTCCTAGTGCTGGTGGTGCTGTCGATGGTGTTGTGGTTGATATTCCTCCTGAAGTAACTATTTGATTATTAGCAAATACATTATTCTTTGATGTTGAATCTTGAACAATTTTTAGGCCTTGTGGTGTATTGCTGACTATTTTATTTGAAGCAAATGTATTCACTGATGAACCGCTGTCTAGGAGTATCGCCTCTCTGATAGCATAATTTATAGTATTTCCAAATATTTTGTTATTAGAAGAGCCTGACCCTACTTGAACCCCATTGCCACTCTTTGATATTGTATTGTTAAATATCTGATTGTTATGTGATTGTGAAACAAAGATGCCTGATGGTTCATTATAAACAATATTGTTTCTGGCAATGGACTTCGTCATGTTTCTGCTAAAATCTATTCCATTCTCTGCATTGTCATGAACCTTATTATTTTCAATTAGTATATTATAGCAATTCAGAGAACAAATTATACCACTTCCATTGTTATCATAGACTATGTTATTTCGAATTATCATATCGTGTGTCCCTGTATGTGGGTCAAGACCATAATGGCCGCTATTACGGATAATACTGTTCTCAATAATCATATGACCTACACCAAAAGTATAGAGACCAAAGTAGAGATGATGTATGTTGTCATTTCTCAAGATACTTCCATCACCACCATAAAAGCTGAGGCCTGAATCAGCTTTATGCTTTCCAGCTTCAAATCCCAAATATGCAATCTCCGAATTAGTGATATCGGTAGGTGTTGTTGCATCAGTATCAACTTCTATAACAGGCCTAGGAGCACCAAAAATAAACACATCACTTCCAGTCCTTGATCCATTAGTTATAGCATAGTTATTTGTTGTTGGATCCCACGAAGTTATTTTCACTGAATCAATCTTTAAGCTACCATGTACATCTATGATGTATGCAGGAAAAGTAGTTCTGGCAGTACCAGCACGTGTCACCTTGGAACTTATCTTTAGCCACTTAGTCTCTGTAGAATTAATACGGAGTGCAGCTCCTTTAGTAATTACTAGATTTGCATTTAGAAACCATACACCATTTGTAGATTGCCTAACTAGGATACTGCTATCATGGAGTTTGTTATCGATATCAGTAAGTCTAGCTGGACTACTACAGCTGACAATAACTGTTCTTGTGGAAGGATTGTAATTGATGCAACCAAGAGAGGCAGTGTTGGATTGAGGAGGAGAAGACGAAGATCGCATAGTTCTATTGCCATCGTCCGAAGAAAGAGATTGATTTGGAGGAGAAGAGGGAGTTTTGAGATTGATAGCTTTTGCTTCTTGTATGGGAAAGGGAAGCACGTTGAAGGCAGTATATTGAGCTACTAGGAATGCAAAAGCTAGAGAAGAAGAAACGAAAATAGACATAAAGATTGAATTAGGTTTTCAAAAGTAACTTATCATGTTCTATCACGAAAATTCTTTGGTTAATATATATTTTGAGAATTATCTATGTTGATGACATCTAAACTTGTAATTCCAAAGTATGTACATAGTAACGAAAGCTTGTGATGGGCAGTGATGGTCGGCTTCTAGATTTTGCCGAATTCTGCTATAGAGTTTCCTGTTTGGCGAAGGCTACCTACCGGCGGTATTTACTGTGGATTCGTTAATCACGTCCTCGTAAATGATTCGCCATAAGCAAAGTTAAAGAGTCTACCTGCCTGCCAGTTAACCTTGCTAAGACAGTTTCATATATTATTGGATATTATTTTCAATTATTAGCCCTTGAGAGATGATTCCGACAAGTATGTTCTAAATAATGTCTTAGTAGAAGTTCACGTAAATGCAACATCTATTCCTTCACTTCCTCTTCTTGATGCTAGCTAGGCACATATTATGGGCAGTAGTTGATGACATATAAATTAAAACACACTTCCTGCTATTTTAACGAGCAAAGCAGGTAGAAATATTATTTTTTCGTAAGCTCTAGTTCTTTACTCCAAAATAATTAAGAGTTGGTCATCTTTTTATTGAGCATAATAAACTAAAATAAAATAAAAAAGAGGAATTTATCCAGCAACAGATTGGTTCTTTAGAAGTGATTCTTCTATGAATTTTTGATATACTTCTTTGGATGCTGCACCTACGGTTCTTGCGATTTCTTTTCCAGCTTTGAACAGTAATAGAGAAGGAATCGAGCGTACACCATATCTCATTGCAATTTCTTGATTTTCATCAACATTTAGTTTAGCTACTGTTATTTTATCACTCATGGTTTGTGACAGTTGCTCTACTACTGGACCAACCATCCTGCATGGTCCGCACCATTCAGCCCAAAAATCAACGAGGACAGGTAAATCTGATTTTGTTACATCTGTGTCCCATGAATTGCTTGTCACATGAATTATATCTTATCACCTAAGTAGCTATAGCATAGCAACTACATATAAATTAATTAGTTGCCATCTGAGTAGAAATAACATATCGAAATTGCTAATAATGCGGCTGTATTAGAAGCCATATTAAAGTAGGTTTTAATAATCTTACGGTAACAAGACGGCTAAATTATTAACTGAGCAGTTTGCCAACCTGAACTTCAGCAATATCCCTTCTATATACTTGCTCGAACTGTCTTGGTTTTGCATCTTTGAACACATCCTTACTACAATATCTCAAAGAGTATGCAGCCATAATGTCAAGAATAGGTTGCAATGCTACCCCCTTATCAGTAAGATAGTATCCTATCCTAACAGGTTTTTCATGTGGGTACACTTTACGTTTTATCAAACCATCTTTTTCCATTTCTCTCAACCTTGCAGATAGAGTTTTTGGATTACTCTCTTCAATAGAGTTTAATAATTGGTTAAACCTGCTCTGCTTTCCGTTTATCATATTTCTTAGAATCAGAATTGTAAATTTCTTGCCAATAATTTTGTATGTATTGTTTATAGGTGAGCGTTTTATTTCGATATTACAATTTGACGGATTTACTAGTTGGCTAGTGGTAGTTGTTGCTGCACTAGTAGTGTTTGGGTTTGTCGGCATATATCAACGATTATTGCAACGTCTAATTTTAAATAGTTACCCTTCTATAGTTAGTTAGGAAAATACTTACAAGTTGGTAATCTGCTATTAATAACGTATCGTCACTGATTATACCTAATATGTACGCTATACCTTATAAGTAATTCACCGTCTATCTCTTGATTTCTTTACGACTCACCTAGTTTTGGGTGGTATCTAAAGATCTAATTACCAGGAAAAATTCTTGTCCAAAGTGTGCCTATATATTGCCGCATACAGTTCCATCATTTTTAAAATTTTGCAGAAGAATACAAAGATGAATCAGGTGTTGAGGCTATATGTCATAACGATGTCATAATGATGTCGAGCGTAAGCAACTGTTGATCGATATTAACGGAACTGACGACAGTCATGGTGGTCATTTATGAAATATGGGATGAACAGTTCAAGTAATTGTAATGGTGTGGTGATGTCCATTAAGCAGTAGGGTATTCAAAAAAAGGCTCCGGATGATGGCGAGAATATCGTGCTAAAAACGACTAATGTTACCCTAAAACCCGTAGCTCTTTTGCGTCGGCCCTGAATCCTATTTTTGCATGAGCTCCATCACAATACGGTTTACTGTCAGATGCACCACATCTACACATCGCTGCAAACACGTTACCATCTACCACTATCAAGTTAGGCCCATTCTCGGTGCATTTAATTTCGACTTTTGTCATAATTCATACACAACTTGTAATGTATATAAAGAGACCTGTTATCTCGGAGAATATATCTTCTGCATCGCATTTCTTACGCCCAGATCTCCAGCGGGTAAGACACCGAGTCTTCCAAGTCAAAATATACAAAAAACATTTCTGGTGTCCACCTTCCAACCTCTTTTACTTGTATCAATTGAGCAACAATCTCCTCATCCTTCATTTCAGGTAAGATTGATAAATTTACCCTTCCATCTATGATTCTTGCCGCAAGATCCTTTATGTATTCTATTTTTTTTTACTCGATAATCCAATTGAAGATTTAAAAATCGAATCAGGAGTTGAAAGTATCTGTTGATGTAAAGGAGAAGCATTATCATAATATTTGATAAACCTGCTGTAGATAGTGTTGGCAGCACTTCCCGCAAGTTGTAACATGAACGCTCACATTAATTCAGAGTAAATTTCAAGTTGTTCCAAACTTAAAATTGTTTTCCATGAGAAGGGATGGGCAAGGTCTTTAGTGACAATAATTTCACAATTGCCGTCGGAATTAGGTTTGTAGTTCTTATTATCGGCCGATTCGCTACGTACATTCGTACCTCACTCAGAAGATCCTCATGGCATCCGCATTGAAGTTTTTAGTATCAATTTCAATAGGATGAAAACTACATAGAATGAGAACTTATTAGTTATGTCTATTTTCTAAGTATGTCAGCAGCTGCCCTAGCAACTACTTCAGATAATGCAGGATGAATATGAACAGTTTTTGTAATATTTTTTATGGTACCGCCGTTATCATCGGCCCGCATGGCTACTAAAACTTCATGAATAAGAATTGACGCCTCACTTCCAATAATATGGCAACCAAGGATTTTTCCGTTCGTTTTATCTGCAAGGAACTTTACAAAACCATCTCGATCTTCAAGCGCATGTCCCATTGCAGTATTTATGTAGGAATAGACAGACTTTTGATATTCTAAACCTTCTTTCTTTAGTTCGTGCTCTGTGAACCCTACTCCTGCGACCTGAGGAGAACTGAAGATTGCGTGTGGCATTGCCGCATAATTAACGGGAACTTTTTTATCCGGGTGTAGAATATTGTTGGATACATATCGGGCTTCGTGGTTGGCATTGTGTTTGAATAGGTACCGACCTATTATATCACCGAGTGCAAATATTCCGTTGACATCTGTTTCTAGATATTTATCTGTTTTAATGTAACCTTTTTCACCAACCCTAACACCAGTTTTTTCAAGGTCTAGAATGTCCGAATTTGGAATTCTTCCTGCAGCAATTAGCAGCTGATCTGATACAAGTTCTAAAGATTTTCCAGACGTGTCTTTCTTTGCTATTACGTGGAATTTACTACCACTATTGGGCTCATTTTCTTTAGATACGTATTCTGTTTCATAATCTAGGTATACATTATATTTTTTTGAAAATATCTCTGTAAATTTCTGTGAAACCTCCTCGTCTTCATTTGGGATGAGGACGTCTTTCCGTTGTATGATGTTTATCTTTGTTCCCAAAGCTCCAAAAAAGTGAGCCAATTCACAGGCAATGTAACCGCCGCCGATAATTGTAAGGGTATGTGGCTGTTTTTTAAGACGTAATGCTTCCTCACTAGTCAAATAGTCAGTTCCTTCAAGACCTTGAATGTTTGGGATTCTGGGCCGAGCACCCGAGGCAATCAATATTTTTTCTGCTGTAATGATATTTTGACTCTCGTCTCCCAGTATTGCAATCGTTTTCGGTCCAATGAATTTGCACTCTTTTGGAAACAGCTCAAGATTATCGACACCTTCAAATGTGATTCTGATTCCGTCTGAATCAGAATCAGTAATACTGTTTACTCTCTGAACTATTTTTTCAAATTCTATGGTATATCCATCAACCTTTATTCCAAATAGATCAGCCCGCTTAATTGTTTCTGCGATGTCAGCACTATGAATTAGTAGCTTAGATGGTATGCAGCCATTGTTAAGGCATGTTCCCCCCATTTTTTCTTTTTCAACCACTGCAACTCTAAGACCATGTTGATAAGCAGCATTGGCTACCTCTAACCCAGAGCCAGCTCCTATGACAATTAAATCGAACTCTTGCAATTTGATTGAATAATGTTGTGACATGGATATAGTTTTTGATCTAGAAGAAATTTTCAAATGACTAAACCGATACAAGCACTAATCATAAAAAATAATCTTGACTTTTGCATAGTACTAATAAAAGTGTATTAAATGTTAATCAATAATTACTTTGTTAATAGTTAAGCGGCTTATCTTGCATTCAAAGCCGTATCCCATATCCACAATCGAATTTGCGCCCTCAAGTCCTTAGGGACTGATGGCTTCTGGGTTTTCTTGCAGCCTCTCTCAGCTGGGAAACATGAATTGCATTTTAGTGGATTGACTCCAGGTAATCCAACCACCGATACTACAAACTTTGCCATCGACGTAGCATCTCATCTGACAGTGCAGTAAATCCCTAATTTTTTTTAATCGCCACACTACTGAATACTTAATAAGAAGTCTAGACTCTTTTCTACTTTGCTTCAAGAATACGTGAAATTTTTAGATTCCAAATAGAACTGTGCAAAAAGTGAGCATGATCGGGGAAAGAGGATTTCGCTGTAATTAAAATAGATATAAGGTTAAGTCAAAAACAGGCAATGAGAAAAAGAAAAGATTCCGATCACTTCGACAAGGAAGGAAAAGAAGGAGAGGATAGAGACTATGACAAAGACTTTTCTGGAGCCGGAGTAACAGAATTTGGCATTGACCTAAATACCGATCAACTAAGAAATCTGTCTCCAGAAGAGCTAGAAACGTATTTGCGCAGAGAGGCTAGAAGGCGAACGCATAGAAGATAGGGCGATTTATCTACTTACCTATTTATCTATCTATCTTGTATAGCGAGGATTAACGAGGCGTTCCTTCTAAATTACTTCTAAATTGGATGGATAATAAAAAGACCTGTTAACCATCGCCTGATTCTATACGGTTATGGCTACA
>CAKOFP010000061.1 GCA_933226995.1 Candidatus Nitrosopolaris rasttigaisensis
ATTAGCAAAGTAAAAGGCTGAGCGGCTACGTAAAAAGAGATATGGACAAACTGAGGAAGAACAACAAGCGCAGAAATGAAAGCTCATAAGGGCGGAAGAAGACTTTCTAGAATGGCCGACAAGGTTCCAGTCAAGGCTAAGAAACACTCATTGAGGTCGGTTAGTAAACAGCGGACTAGGGATAATGGTAGGGCGATTTTGAAGAAGAGTGATACCAAAGTGCGTCCAAAGCGGAGGATAGCCGGCATCAAGTCCCAGTTTGCAGAGAATAAAAATAAAAATAAAAATAATAAGAAGATGGCAACAAAGCTTCTTACCCATCCCAGTAAAATATCGAGACACAAAGCAAAATTAGTGAAAAAAGTGAGAATGGTTAGAAAAAGCAGAATAGTGAGAATAATGGGACAAGGTCAGTTCACAGTAGATAATAAAGCACTTAGAGAATTAAGCAGGATCGATAATTCTATAGTACAGCTAGTAAGCAACGACAGAACAGATGATACAGAATTCAAAAAACGTCTAACACAGCTAACAAAAATCGTAGAGATGACTGGGAAACCACTTAATCCCAAGGAAATAATTCAATCTGATATTATATTGCCAAGTGTGGATCTGTCAATCGACGAAGCCAAGAAGCTCTTCAAGGGAGAAGGCGTAGTCCCAGAAATCTAAAGAGGCAAATCCCACATTGGGTACCAGAAAGCCATATCTTTTTCAAAGTGTACCTCTTGCTCGACAGCTGATAATATCTTCATCTCCTGCTCGGTGTCCCGATTTTTTTGACCAGTTGGTACGAAGGGGTAGAAATTATTGCGCTTGTAATTGTAGATCAAATACTGAATGCTATCAATATTTTCCATGTTGCTCCTGAATTCGAATATGGCCGCAAGTAATTTATCTGAAAATCCTTTTTCTTCAACCGTATCTCCGATAGCAGTCACTCCGGCCAGAATATCTTCCATGTGTTTCCCTTCGATAATTACCCAGAGATATCCGTAAGAATCGGACACCGTCCGATACCTTAGACCAAAGTCTGATTGACTTGCGTCAAGAAAACGTTGGATATCTTCTTTCATGTCGGAAAAATACATGCCGTCAACCACTTTTATGCTCACCGCGGACCTGCCTGTGTTTTTCAGACCCAGTTTAGTTTCTAACGTGATATACCCAGATGATAGCGAAAAAATGGCGTCAGAACTTTCTTTTGAACTGATAGGATTCTTCTTAAATCTCCTAAAAAAATTCAACTCATGGAAGCCTCCATCTCCATGAGCTTTTGCACTCTCTTTTCTATGGGAGGATGAGTAGAGAACAGATTTCCGATTGTGCTTCCAGATAGCGCAGGTACAATAAAGAAGGCATTAAGACCCTCAACTTCTCTTAGGTCTTTGGTTGGGATCCGTCTCATAGTACCGCTAATCTTCATCAAAGCGTTGGCCAATTTGACAGGCTTTCCTGTCATTTGTGCAGACCCTCTATCTGCGGCAAACTCTCTGTACCGTGAAATCGCCCTTATAATGAGAAAGCTGACAACCCAGGTTAGCATTGCAACCAATAATATGATTAGCATAGCACCCCCACCATTTCGATCCCTGCCGCCGTATCCGCCACTATACAGGCCGCCGTAGAAACCGAACTGCATAAGATACCATGCCACAGTTGAGAACAGACTTGCAAGTGTCAGTACAAGGGCATCACGGTTCCTGATATGAGTCAATTCATGGGCAATTACCCCCTCTAGCTCTTCTGTGTCCAAAATATCTAGCAATCCAGTGGTTACAGCGACGACTGAACTTTTCTGTCCCCTACCTGTCGCAAAGGCATTTGGCATATTTTTATTTATTACAGCTATGCGAGGCTTGGGTAGGTTGTTTCTTGCAACAATTCTTTCGATCAATTCGTGTAACTGAGGGTATTGTTCTTTTGAAACTAACTTGGCCCCCGAACTCCACATAACTATCTTGTCAGAGAAATACCATTGCGCTAAAATCATTCCGGAAGCAATTATTATTATGGGAATAAACCCGATTCCAAGATATGCAAGCACACTTAAGAAAATAAGATATAATAGCGACAGGATCGCAAAACTAAAGACCATTCTAATGGTCAGACCAGTATCTCTCTTCTGCCAAGCAGGCTTTGAAATCGACGACATATTCAGCTGATGATATATAGGCTGGAACCACTTTTAATTATTTGCTTGATCTAGAGATAAAGATCTCTAGCTTGTCCATTGCCTCCTCAAGCACATTTTCCGGAGGTAAGTATACAATTCTGAAGTGACCAGCACCAAATTCTCTGCCGAATCCGGAACCTTGAACGGTTAAGACCCCAGTAGAGTTTAGGAGATCGAGCACAAACTCTCGATCATCCTTCCACCGATGTTCTAACTCAATTTTTGGAAATACATAGAAAGCTCCCCTGGGCAATTTACAGGAGATTCCGTTTATTGAGTTCAGCCGCTTTACGACGTAGTCTCTTCGTTTGCGTAACTTCTGTATCATCTCTTTAATGTGATTTTGTGGGCCACGCAATGCCTGAATAGCAGCTATCTGGACTGGCAGGTTAGACGAGATGCGTACTCGTGCCAGCTTGGGCACGTTTTCTCGTAGATCATCGAGCTTTCCGGAATCACTGTTTAGGCAGATGTAGCCGCAGCGCCACCCTGTCATCAAGTATCCTTTGGAAAAACCATTAAGTAAAATTACCGGAGCATCATTTGCTACTCTGCCTATACTCGTAAACGGTTCATCAAAAACAATGTTGTCGTAAATTTCATCACAAATAACGTAAAGGTTATGTTCGGTTGCAATATCTATTAGTTGTTGTAGGCCTTTACGATCAAAAACTTCACCAGTAGGGTTATTCGGGCTGATAATGCAAATAGCCCGCGACTTTGAGTTGATTTTGGATGCCACATCATCG
>CAKOFP010000062.1 GCA_933226995.1 Candidatus Nitrosopolaris rasttigaisensis
CCCTTCAAGGCTCTATTCCAGAGCCGATCAGAATAGCAAAACTTGCAGCGCGTGCCAGTAAACGTAGAAGTAGTCAATAATCTTAATAAGCTTCAGTGAGTCAGACATCCTGATTAGCTGCGTAGATAGATCAGAATAAGAAATATTTGTTGTAGCCTTGAATTCAGAGAGTGGGATAATGCACAGGGTAAACGCCCGCCGCCAGATTTCGAAAAAAGTTCGTTTAATACCGTCCAAGACCTGAAAAATGGATGCAGTCTTATATGAATAATGATAGAAGTAGAATCTAGATTTCAATTCTGCTTATTATCAAGACATGTAAATTGGTATGATAGTTGCTGTCTATAAACATCGTGCAGAAACCTTTCTGTAGAACAAATTTATTTTCGACTAATGAGCACTAGAATCAGGACTTGTTCGAGAAAGGCAAACGGGCACTTTGCGGTGGTAAGAGCAACCAAATTTTTGGCCTAAGTCCAAACATAGCCGTCATACTCGTTCTAGTTGCGCCCATTCTCTTTTCGATGATCGCCTATCCGAGTACATTTAGCCTGTCTTGGAATGAAGGTCGCGGAGGATTCTTATTCGCTCTGGCCTTCATTTCAGCAGAAGTATGGGGACTCCAACTCAATGTTTATAGAAAAAAATACTACGTTGTGATCTGCTTGTCTGTTCTTACAATAGGATATTTTATCGCATTGCCCCTAGGACTTAGAGATTCGATAATATCCGCCGCGCCATTCTACAAGGTCCAACTTGTCGATAGTTGGACCTGGATGTGGGACTTTGTAGTAATGGCTATGTACGTGCTTTCGTCACAGATCGTACTATTTGGAAAAAAATGGCATAAAATCGCTTCCGCAGGAGCTATTTATCTAGCGGGTAGTGCCTTGATTCTTTCGCTTGATGCATTCTTCCCCTATGACAGCCTTGGTCCGCTTCAAATCATTGTCCCATCTTACCTGCAGATAGATCAGTGGGTCATTAGACTCATTGATAACCATATAATGAGTCTGGGGCCAGGCGTTCCGGCCACGGCGCAAGGTAATCTCCTAGAGTTAGACGGCTTGCAGGGACATTTTGCGCTAAAGGTATTCTGGCCATCTGCTGGCGTCCACAGTATGATTATTTATAGTCTGGTAATGCTTGCCTTCCTTCTCAAAACGGATATCCCAATTGGGAGGAAACTCGTCTACTTTGGGCTTGGAGTTATAGGAACTGCTTCCGTAAATGTAATACGTATAATATCGTTGTCATTGTTTGCGTTGATAATAACTACCAATGTTAAGGAATGGGAGACATTTCATTCCCTTGCAGGCGAGATTATGTTTCTACCATGGGTGGGGATCTACCTTGCGAGTGTCGTTTCTCTTGAGAGTAAAAGGGCTAGGAATGAGGCAGAGCTTTGCAACACATCGAGTAACTCAACTGCTTCGCCTGTTGATGATGCTTCTTCAGAGTCGACGGGATCACCGTGATATAATGTCGTCACAACAACAGACCTATCGAAAAAATATATAATGAGATCCAGTATCATCAGTCTGATCTGAGTCATTCTTCAACTCAGACACTTTATCCTCGGAGTTCTGACTTTAATTAGCTTGGTTTCGATATTTTAGTTATTGTTCTCGCTCTTCTCCTCTATCAACGGATCCAGAATTAATATTACAGTTCCGGTTAGATGTGATATTATGGACAAGGCCGCAATTTCTTGATGGTTCAGTACAAGCATTTCAGGATTACGTTCAAGAGGGTTTTATGGACCTTATGAATAACAAAACATACGGAACTAAATCGCGGCAATCCACCCCCGAAAAATGAAATGAGGGTCCAATAGGACGTTGTTGGAGATAATTCCTCCATTACTTTTAGATAAGTTTTTGTTTTCAGATGTTCCTGTACTCTCTTCAAGTTGGAATATCCTGTTACGGTTCAGTCGGATGGCATTAAATTGAAACCAGAAAAGATGATCGTTAATCAGCTATATCATTGTCTTTTTGAAGACAAAGTTTTTTTATTCTACAAAGACGAAGAAGAACTGCTTCACTGCTATGAAGTCGAAAACGCCGACGCTGTAAGAGAAATTTCTGCAAACCCATCTGACATTGAAGCGATATTGAAAAAATATTCTCAGAACGAATAACATGCTAGCAATCAACAAACATTATATTCCAGCGCAAGGGATAAATCCTAAACCAATGTCAACTAGCAACACACCTACTGGACATAAAGCAAGCAATGAGATTTTTGTAGGTAAAAAACCTCTGATGACTTATGTTACGGCTACGCTAGTTCAACTGGCTAATGAGCCGATCGTAATTATAAAGGCTCGAGGAAAGAGTATAACCAGAGCCGTGGACGTCGCACAGATAATCGTAAAGAGGATGGACATGCTAGGATACAAAATTGGCCCCGTAAAGATAGGATCTGAACCGGTGCAGTCTCCGGACGGAAGGTTGCGAAATGTTTCTACTATAGAAGTCTCGATTTCACGGGCGAGATGACATTCATAGTACGAATTTGGTAGGTACCACCACTAACATGCGCTGTAAGAAAGTGATTATACTTACTAACAGCCTTTGATGGACATGATTGACGACAGATCTGGAAAAAGAATATGCAACAGGATAGTACGTATGTCCTAGTATAGGCAGATAGAGAAATTTTTATCGAATGTAGATTTTACGAATTTCAAAAC
>CAKOFP010000063.1 GCA_933226995.1 Candidatus Nitrosopolaris rasttigaisensis
CGCCACTTTACTCTTAGACCTTCTTATACCAGAAGAAGAGAAAATCGATGACCAGACGAGAGAGCTCAGATTTGATATTGGCTTACTATCAAAGCGACTTACTTCTGCTGTAGACTGGGTTGCAAATAATCCTGACACCAAGAATCTTACTGTAGGCCTATTTGGTGCTAGCACAGGTGCTGCAGCGGCGTTGGTTTCAGCGTCCGAAAGACCTGAAATTGTTAGCGCTGTTGTTTCGCGTGGTGGTAGACCAGAATTGGCGGGAAAGGATATATTGAGAAAAGTTCAAGCGCCTACACTCTTCCTTGTCGGTGCAGACGATCAGGAAGTCCTCAAACTTAATGATAGCGCACTAAAAGACATTAAAGCTGAAAAGAAGAAGCTCACAGTTATTTCAGGTGCTACACATCTATTTGAAGAATCAGGTAAACTTGAACAGGTTGCAAGAATTGCGAGTGGCTGGTTTAGATGCTACTTCTTGATAAAGGAACACAGCCGTCAGCAACAACTCTAGTATTGTGATGAGGCCTTTTTTATTCTGGTCTATAAATCACTCGTATCGTTTATTATTCTTATATCACTGATCTTCTGATATTCCAGCCTGCATACAGATGTCGAAATGTTGCTAATGATATGACGATGATAGTGGTAATCTAGATTTCTCTATTTCCTTTCTTGATTTCGCTTTGTACTTTAAGTTGCGTGGCTTTGTTCTAATCTATATCCACAGCACAAACACCATAATCCTTCCCACTTTGAGATCTCATATACTTGACATGACTGGTTTTGGTGCTTTATGACGAGAGCATATGCTTTGCAAGTCATATATCTATCGTTTCCTACGATGATCATATGAGATATAGTATTTACATTATTTAAGGAAATTGTATACAAAAACTACAGCTATCTTACATCAGCAGATAAATGATTAATATTACCCAGTTTAGATAGAGTCACTAATCAATGGAAGAACTCGATTTCTTTGAGGAAATCTGTTTGACTTCATTGTATGCTACTAAAGCAGTTAAGTTTACAGCCGTTGTCGATTCTAATGGAAAAGTGGTAACTGGAAAAGTCAGGAGAATCCACGGATACGGACGCGAAGATTCTGCAAAAATGGCTAACAGTTCTAAATGGACAGGAAGAGGTTACTCATTTTATCACCATTATTTGATTCCATCTCTAAACAATAGAGCAACAATCTGCTGGTTGGATTGGACGTCCAATAAAACTCATTTCGAAATAACTGAAATAGCCAATCAGGAAGAGGATAATAATGGTAAGTTGCTCTTGGCTATCATGCCACTAACACAAACAAAAGACAAATTTCTGTGTATATATCTGCAGATGTCGTCAGAAACGTCCAATCAACATCAACAAATAATGTCAAGGCTTTGTGATGCAATTCAATAAGCATAATTCCTTTAAGATCGATGCTTCTTCGTCTTCAAGAATTTCTTGAAGAAATTCGTCTGTAAAATCCTCTTCATCCTCATTGAGTCTCTTCTCACAGAACGAATTTTTACAGTCTTATATCAACCGTAGACTTGACAGAACCACAACAAATAAATGATTTTTAAGAATATTTGATGTACCGTTTATAACTCTCTTTAAATTGTGGAGTTATATCAGCATCTTCCGTGCCATGCACTTTTATTATGTGCTCTGCACCTTCTCCCCACAATTCTTCTTCGGTTTCCCCTGTAGCGATATATTCGCAGTCCATAATTCCTAAGTCACGACATGCTAATGACAACATACTTTATTCCTTAGTGTAATAGTTAATAACCATTGTAATGAAAATTTTCAGATGCATCTGCAGCGATCCAGAAAAAGAAGGGTGAATAATCAAAAGCATAAAATATCGTGCTCATCTCATACCTTGTAGTGAAGCGCATCTTTCTCTTCTCAGCGGTAGGCGGAGGAGTTGCGGTGCTTACAATATTTTTATTATTCTCTGTCTTTGCAGTAGCCACACAAAATTATGCCATAAATGTAGATCCGATAAAAGACAATCAGTATCTTTTCAGTACAGGAAGAGTTATGATCACAAATACGGGCAAACTTCCTTTGACAAATATTGTAGTCAATTATGGTGGCAAAGTGGATAAGTTGACTTCACTTTCGCCGGGTGAAAATGCTATGCTTTCGCCGCCAGAAAATTCTACACTTAAATCAGTGACTGTAACAGCAGATCATGGCTTAAGTGTTACTAAGGATTATAGAACTCCCCTTAAAATTCCTGGCATGATGGGATCTTAAGACGTAAGACAATTTTGACCCAATTCTTTGGCCTCATGAGCAATTCTCAATACTAGAAGATTTTTGATCCCATAAAACAAGCGACCCTTAGCCTTTAATCTAAGTATACCGAGAAGAGTTAAGTTATTTTAGATTTTATTACTAATTGTTACAGAATGACACAAAAGATGACTACCCAGCTGAAAATGGATCAGCATAAATCTCAAATCATGTTGTTAGTCTTGAGTGTTATTAGAACTAGAATGCCACGGTTATACCAGATATCGTGTTACTCTTATCACATCTAGAATTCGAACTTATGAATAGATTGGACAAATTGACTGACCGATTAAAACATCCACCCCAAACTTATGACCTGTATATCTGAGTCAAGAATTGACATTATTTATGACTCGTCACATTACAGTATGTTTTAAGAACAGGACTTCACATTATGGCGGAAGAAGAGGATTTATATACAAAATTTAATAACATCTCTCTATGTCACTTATTTATAAATGAAAAACAATGACAAAGTAACAAAACATGGTAGATATTCATATCCTTGTCCCCCATTGGCTAAACAAAAAGGGTTATTGTAAAAAGTAAGGAGGATGACAAATGAACAAACGCACGCGACGAAAATTAAGATCAAAAACAACATTAGTCATTCGCAAACGAGTTGGGAGGAGCTCTGACAACTCAGGCAGAATATATCTACCTGGATCTTGGATTGGCAAGACGGTGAAGGTTGTGTTAGAGAAGAAAAATAAATAACACCTCTCTTAATTGCGTAAACTTTGGTAGTCCAGTTGATGAATTCATATTGAGGTACAAAGGTTCAGTTACCTCTCCAACTATTAATTTCTGTTGTGACGGTTGCATATTCTTTAGAAATTGCAACCATCCTCTGAAAAAACTCTAGATCTTTGCTGCTTGAGGCTGCAGAAACTGTATTAGGATATTTTGGCTTCGACAGACTATTTATGATGCAGAATCTGCTAGAAAGACTAATAGAAAGTGGTGATATGAACTTGCAGAAGAACGGTCTAGAGACATAGAACGA
>CAKOFP010000064.1 GCA_933226995.1 Candidatus Nitrosopolaris rasttigaisensis
CAGACACAGAACAAGATTTACCCCAACATTTTGATTATAGTATCGTTGTCCCACTGAGAAATGCAGTATTCATCACAATTGCAAGTGCATGGGCCATGAGCATTGGTGCAGAACTCGTGGCATATGGTGCACATACCGGCGATGAACGATATCCAGATTGTCGTGCAGGTTTCATAAAGTCAATAACCAATACGCTGAATCTGGGCGAATCGGACGGCATAAGATCGGGAACGAGACAAAAGATAACTGTCTGGTCTCCAGCAGTTAACGGTATAGACAAGTCAGATTTGTTGAGGAAAGGCTATAAACTTCTAGGCGATCGGATTTTCGATACATGGAGCTGCTATTCCGACGGGTCAACTGAAAAAGGTAAAAATCCTATCCAGTGTGGCAGATGCGAATCGTGTATAAATAGGAAGATTGCAATTAGCAACGCAGGTGTAGAGGATAAAACACGTTATGCTAACGAACCCAAATACAATTCAACTTAGCGAAATATTCACTAGCATTGAAGGCGAGGGCATCTTGTTTGGTACAAAAACGCTCTTTGTGAGAATGGCTGGATGTCATCTCAAATGTCGATGGTGTGATACTAGCTATGCTTTACCGATGTATAGTGGCAATAGCTATTCACTTGAATTTGTAAAGAAGCTAATCACAGATCACCTAAAGCCCTTTACCTACAAAGTTAATTTTACTGGAGGTGAGCCGTTAGTCCAATACGAGGCGGTCATTGATCTAGCCAAATTCGTTAGAGAGAGAGGACTAAGGACTTACTTAGAATCAGCATGTTATGACTCCGATAGGTTTGCAAAACTCCTTCCGTATATAGATATTTGTAAAGTAGAGGTCAAGATGAGCGATTCCAAGGTAGTTGATATGAATCTTTACGACAACCTATTGCAGAATGAAATTAGGTGTCTAAGGTCGGCTGTTAAAAACCACAAAATCACATACATCAAAATTGTAGTGACTAATTCGACTGATATTAAAGAGTTCGCAGACCTTGTAAAAAATATCTTTCAACATGTAAGTACTGAAGACATAAGTGGGTTTGTAATACAGCCGAGCGACAGGATAGACGAACCAACAACAGAACGTCTGTTACAATTTTATGATATAGTTTGTCCCCATTACCGAGAGGTAAGGATTATACCTCAGTTACATAAACAAATAGGGGCTAGATAATAAAAATGATGCAGCCAGATGAAAAGATAAACATAAAAAAAGTAGATACGATACATAAGGAAAAAATAGAAAAATTGCTAAGACAACTGCTGATAGAGATAGGCGAAAACCCAGATCGAGAAGGCCTCATTGGAACTCCGGCACGTATGGCGGAGATGTATGAGGAGATATTTGGTGGATATAAAATAAACTCAGAACTCGATGTAAGCTTCACCGAGGCTGCAGAAACAATTATCGCCAAAGATATCCAATTTTACAGTATGTGCGAGCATCATATGCTTCCATTTTTCGGAAAGATACACATAGCATATGTTCCTGCCGGTAAAGTATTTGGAATATCGAAATTGATCCGCCTTGTTGAAAAATATGCACGTAGAATGCAAATTCAGGAGAGACTGACAAAAGAAATTGCGGATGAGGTAATGAAAAGAGGAGTGAAAGGCGTTCTGGTCATAGCAGAAGGTGAACATCTGTGCATGAAAATGCGTGGTGTTAGGAATGGAAGCTTAATACTGACAGAGGCTCACCGTGGTATAATGGAACAGAAGGAAATTCGTGAACATGTCCTTTCACTCATTTACACTTCAAAACAAGAATTACAGGCTGTGTGAACCTCAAAAATCGAGAATATAGCGGAGTACACAGTCATACAGTTATTTGCATCTTAGCGACAACAAGGCTTATAATAAAGTAATTATAGGTAAAAAGAATGGCGAGTACAATCTTTAGAGTACAGTCACACAAATTTAGTCAAGACAATATTCAAACTACACTGGTATGTTCGAAGTGTGACGAAATATTTTCTAAAGAATTTCCTCTGGATCTTGAAGGTCAGACTATTGAATTCAAGTGTCCAGTGTGTGGCGCTCCTGGCGAGGCCGATCTTCCATACAAGAGTGCCGAAGAAAGAGAGGAATTAGAAGAAGACTTTGAAGAGGTGGAGGAAGAAGAAGGCGAAGAAGAGTTTGAAGAAGACTATTAATTATTGCCTCAAAATACCGCTCTATCTCTTAGTTACTAGCCTTTGATCCTAACTTGCCCAATTGCGCCAACAGCGCAGCTAACTGGATTTCAGGATGGGCACCCGCTGCGAGTCTGTAGTCATATTCTGCCATTAAAGCTGCGAATTCATCAGGATGATCCAATTTCATATCATACGCTTCCTGATTAGCATATCTGAGAAAATCATTTTCAGACATTCCATACACGTTTGTCAATTCAAATAGTTTGACCCTGGCATCAGTGAACCTACCAGCAAGAGCTAGTTTAATAATTTCTCCGACTTTGGATTTGCCTGAGAGCCCTCTTGAAGCAATTACATTGGCGTGTGATACAGACCCCATTCCCGCAGACGCCTGGAGGATGTTAATAGAGTGCCGTAAGTCTCCCGAAGTGGCATCATAGATCTGTGAGAGTGCTTTCTCTTCAAATTTAGCTCCTTCTTTTTCACAGATCGTTTTTAGGTGTCGTACGAGGTCGTCCTTTGCTAATCTTGTAAACCGAAAAACTACACACCTACTCTGCAGAGGCTCAATTATCTGGGAGAGATAATTACAAATAATAATGAAGCGAGTCGTTCTCGAGCTGTCCTCAATGATCCTTCTTAGGGCAGTCTGCGCTTCAGAAGTCATCTCATCTGCTTCATCAAGTATAATTATTCTAAACGGCTTCTCATCGCTGTTGCCGGTAATTAGCTTCATAACCGCGGCGAATTCCTTAACCCTCTCCCGAACCATCTTGATCCCTCTTTCGTCAGACGCATTTAACTCGAGAGTATCCCTCCGCCATTCTTCTCCTAGTAGCTGTCTCGCGATACACAACGCGGTTGTAGTCTTTCCCACTCCTGGAGGGCCTGCAAATAACAAATGCGGCAGCTCATCTGGAATATTGATAAGTTGACGCAGGGCGTTGACAATTTCTTTTTGGTTTATAACTTCATTTAATGTTAACGGGCGATATTTCTCAACCCACATCAAATTTGAGAGATTTTTGTTTATTGTTGGCATGTATGCTGGAATACCTGACTATTTTTATATCATAATAAGTTAACTAACTAACTCCACCTTCGAGTTTAGCTCGCAGCTTAACAAAAGCTGTCTTGACAAAAGATATAACGAACAATAATTATATACTCAACACAGTTAAATTGGCTAGTAATACTTCAGAAAATGAGGTCAAAATTATTCAAGGCGCCTATCGCATAGAATATTTGATGGAAGAAGTTAGGGTATCATACAAACGAGATGTAAATGTGTCTGTAGGCGGACTCACGATCGACGCAAAGGAAGGTGATCTATCATCCCTTCCTCGATGGGTAGCAAAAATTTTGTTGGACCAAGGCAGTGTTGAAATTCCAGATAATCACGTCTCTGCATATATTTCCAGGGCTTTAAATCGCGAAAGAATAGCAAAGCCTCATGATCTGTCCGGAATAGATACCGATTTTTATATAAGAGTTAATGATTATCTAGAGGGTTTGAAGGAAAGAGAAAGGGAAAATCTGATAGTTTCAATGAACTCGTTCATAGCTTCTCGTCTCGAAAAAATTGTCAAGCTCGCAGCCGCGTCTCCTCTTTCACCAGAACTAAAAGAAAAACTCTCGGCTGAAGAAAATGAGCTCTATATTCTTGTTCACAATTCTTCTTCAACATTCAAACAGAGAGTGTTAAAGAAATTTGTCTGAACAACAAACCTTAGCGGCATTATCCAACAATTTAGAAAAATTTTTGCGATCATTTAAAGATAAAGATGGGACCTACAAGTATTTTGATAGTATTAACCATATGATGGCTTCTAACTCTGTTTCACTTGTAGTTGATTATATTGATTTCGATACATTTAGGCCAGATCTTGCGAAGCATATCACACATAATCCTGACGAAATGTTAGAGGCATTTAATGCGGCGGTGTTATCAATTCTAACTGAAATCCACCCAGATTACTCGTTGGAAATACAAGATAAAATCAAAGTTAGAGTAGGAAATTATACCGTACAAAAGGGCTTGCGAGATATAAATGCCGAGGTAATAGACAAATTAATTGGAGTTTCGGGTATGGTTGTGAGGTCATCCGAGGTGAAACCACTTGCCAAGAAGATCGGCTATCGCTGCCTCAACTGTAACACCATTACCGAAGCGCAATTGAAAGGACTGCTACTGAGGAAACCCTTGAAGTGCATAAACTGTTCAGAGAAAGAGCTTGAAATGGATCCGGAAAATAGCATTTTTAGTGACTTTCAAATGGTAAGACTTCAGGAATTACCTGAGGATCTACCAGCTGGTCAGCTCCCACACTATGTGGAAGTCACGGTGATGGGCGACCTAGTAGATCAATGTCGACCGGGGGACAGAATTATGTTAACAGGTATTATCAGAATAGAGCAAGACCAGATCTCCCCACAAGTAAAGACTAGCCTATTCCGGTTACGAATGGAAGGAAATAACATTGAATACCTTGGCGGACGGGCCGGTAGCAAGGAGATGCGAACTGTCGAAAGAATCGCAATTAGCACAGAAGATGAAAAACAGATCTTGGCTATAGCAAGCAAACCGGATGCGTATGACAAACTTATAGCTTCTTTTGCTCCCCACGTCTACGGTCATGAAGTAATTAAAGAAGCAATTTTGTTATTAATAGTAGGATCAGTAACAAAAAAACTAGAAGACGGATCAACCCGCAGGGGAGATCTCAATATCTTTTTGGTCGGCGATCCTGGCACTGCAAAATCGGAAATGCTAAAGTTCGCCGCCAAAATTGCACCGAGGGGTCTTTATACCTCGGGACGAGGTACGACAGCAGCAGGTCTGACCGCTGCTGTAATTCGAGACAAATCTGGGATAATGATGCTCGAAGCTGGGGCAGTGGTGTTAGGAGATCAGGGTCTGGTTTGCATTGATGAGTTTGATAAGATAAAGCCTGAAGACCGATCAGCGTTGCATGAAGTAATGGAACAACTGACCTGCTCTGTATTTTATTTATTGATTGTTGGAACATTTATTTCTAGAATTTTGATATTGTCGGCAGCGAACCCGCTCTATGGGAAGTATGATCCATTCAAGAATATAACAGAGAATGTTAATTTGCCCATTCCGCTTTTGACTCGATTTGACATCATTTATGTGGTTAGAGACACGCCAGAGAAAGAGAAGGATAGCCGTGTAGCGAGTCACATTTTGGAACTTCATCGTGATTCAGGACGTGCAGCGCATCCTGCGATCGATATAGATCTGTTCAGTAAATATCTTGCATTTTCGAAACAGATCGAACCACGGCTAACGATTGAAGCAATCGATATTATTAAAAATTATTATATGAAAATGAGAAATGTGGACTCCGAAGGTATGATCACCGTTACACCCAGACAGCTTGAAGGTCTGATTAGACTATCTACGGCAAGGGCAAGATTGTTGCTAAAAGACAAAGTGGAAGCCGATGATGCGGAACGTGCAATCTACCTTGTGCAAAGAATGTTAGAAACTGCTGGGGTTGATGTTAACACGGGAAGGGTAGATCTAGGTGTACTGCATGGCAAGCCTCACAGCGAGATCTCCAAGTTGAAGGTATTTATGGAAGTTTTTAATGCACTTTCTGGACAAGATAAAAATGATGTAGAAGAGAAGAATTTCATTAATGAGCTTGCAAAGACAGGGAAATTCACCGAGGAGGAGGCAAGAACTTTTATCAAAAAGGCTATGCAAAACGGTCAGATATACGAAAGGAAATCGGGCTTTTACGCCAAAGCATAAAAAAAGTATTTGCAAAGTGCGTGACATAGTAAAATTTACTCGGTCAGATTGAGACTATCTTGAATTGTCCTTTCATTCTCACTTAGGCTGACATATAAATGATAAATATCTCCAGTATTACTACTAGAATAATTCCAAATAAGTGGGCTTAGTGGTAATTGTCTAAAAGTAGATTTTTGTTTGTCTTCCAATACCTCATATACTAATTGGCCGATTATGATTTGATCGGGCTTTGCGAGTGTAGTCATCTTGGTTGCGATGCTCATCGTATAACCTAATATATCGAGCTGGGGTCTTTTCGATACAATTTTTCCATCTATCGTGCGAGTTTCCCATCCGTATTGCACTACCGCATTCTCACCAACATCTATTCCGATTCTTACATTGAGCTCAGGATAATCATATTGATTTAATATTGGATTTAGACCCTCCCGAACCACTTTGATCATAGAGCAAGCGCAATTTACCGCGTTAATGGACGGCAGATAGAAGTCACTAGAGTCAACCACAAAAAAAGCTAGGATTGCATCCCCAACGTATTTTAGTACGTATCCGCCGTATGCTGCTATCATTAAGGACATTTCCTGACTAAAAGCCTGGATTATCGTCGCAAGTCTATCGACAGGAAGCGTCATTAGCAGTCTAGTTGATTCCACCAAATCTACGTGCAAAATCACTAGAGTAACCTTGGACTTCGCATAGATTTCCAAAATGTTTTGGGTCTCTTCCATTGAGATGTTAAAGTCGGATCCTACTTTCAGAGCCCCCCACATTCTGGATTGTGCTAGTTTAATAGCTTTATTGATGTTAACTACTTCATCAAGATAAAACTTGCTTAACAGTGGAACGTCAGAGACGTTTTTGGCGGTTATTTTTCTTCTTTCCTCGTCGCTGTTCTCTTTTTGAATAATTCGCATGACTTCTTCTTGGGTTATATCCAACTCAAGAGCAATTATATCTGGCATTATTCCGGAATTATACAAATTAAGTATAGTCTGCCTCTGCTCTGTAGTTATGTTATTTCACCTCGTCATGATAACAATCAAAATTGCGAATTATAAGTATAGCTTTGATTAGGAAAACACATTGCTTTTATCTATATTGGCTGTATATCATTATCGAAAGCCGTTACAAATAATCCTGCATATGCATATGCACTGCACACCAATTTGTGACCCCAGATTTACAGCAACATATTCGAGTCTATTACGAATGTTTAGCAAATCTTCACTTCGAAGATTGCAGCTGAATAACAGTATGTGAGTTACTTGTTAATGAAATTTGCAATTAAACACGATTGCCTGCAGAATAACAATATCCAAGAGGCATTCGCCTTGCCGCTTTCTCGTCTATAGGGACATTATTGTAGCTTGATAATCTCATCCCAGGTTCCATTCGCTGAAAGCATATAGTATTTGCTTGTGTTTCCAGATTCAAATTGTATGATATCTCCAGCTGATATTTGGATTTGAAATAATTTGTTTAGGTACTGAAGAAAGCTAGGTCCTGCCACTATGCTTTTGGCTTCCATTTCAAGTGGCTTGTTGTGATATTTTTGCAGCGCATCGACTAATCCCAATGTACTAATTTCTTCTACCAGGTCTGCCAAGTCCATAAACATCGAATTTCGCCTGTAGACTCTAAGTATTGCCAATAATAGTTACATTCATTCCATGAGTATATATAATGTGATCTTGAGAGGTGCCTTTCCACCTAAGTATTGATGAAAAATCCCTAACCGATCTAACTTGGTTTTCGCTCGTTATTCAGAACCTGGGTTCCATCATTACTCAGCAGGGCTCGGATTAAATGTTCTATAATAATTCTCCTTACTGGATTAGCAGTCAACGATATGGAATAAATAATGTTACTTGAGAGTTAATCTTATGGAATGTGCAGTATACGATACGTATGTACAAAAGAGTGACGGCAAAACGATGCACTTTGACGTTGTGGTAGAGGCAGATACTCCTCACGAGAAGGCAATTGAGTATGGCAAGCAGTATCTCGCAAGCGTTGGTCAAGCGGAGCAAAAGATGACTCAAGAAGAATGTCAATTCTGTCATATCCAGGAAGCACCCCCACCAATTGAGAGAGATATTGCTTCACAAGGGTATTACATCCAAAAGATGGAAGGCTGTCCACAATAAAAACTGAATTTTTAAACAAATTTATTTTTTTTAGGTTCTAAACATGTATTTGGCAATCAGCACACCTTCATAAAGTATTTTGTTGATAATGGGTTGGTGGTCGAAGATCTTATTGATAGGAAAGGAAGGATGGCTAAGAAATTGAGAACCAGTCACCGACAGATGTAACCTCTGTTCTCTCTTCGGTACGCCTCACAAGGACCACATTAACGTGCTAGCAGCTAAAGTGAGGCAAAGGTCCTTGCTTCATTTGGTATCGAAAGAGGCGAACCGTTAGCAAAAATTGGAATGGATCTCCTTCACACAAGATTAAGTAATAGGGATCCAAGTATCAATCTGCGGCGAAGAGCTGGTTTTACCGTTTCTGTGAATTGTCAGAATTCACCCGGGTGCAGATGGATATTTGTTACTCAACTAAATATGAGTTTTAGCCGTTATTGATAACGTTATATAATATCGTATTTACGAAATATCTATGGTCAATAAAGACCAGAAGCATCTTAGTCCAAGAATCATGGTTGTTGATGATGAGAAGGATATTTTACGTATTTTAAAGCGTGATTTAGAATCTAGTGATTTCGAGAATAGATTCAATGTTGACGTATTTTCCACTAGCGAGTCAGCTTTGAATGCTTTTGCAAGCCATCCAGATGACTATTATGATCTCGTACTCACAGACATCAGAATGTCAAAAATGACCGGGTTTGAATTATATCGTCGTTTAAAAGAAAGAAGCCCATCAATCAAAATCGTATTCCTCACAGCATTTGAAATAGATAGAAAAGAATTCGATAAGATCTTGGCAGATGCCCACTTTATTAACAAACCTGTCAGCATCTCCAATTTGGTCCCCAAGCTAAATTCAATTCTCGACAAAAAGTAGAAGTAGCGTACACGTCGATCAGTTTTTGGCAGATTCGCCTCGGGCTTGTGAGACGGTCTACACAAATTCCGGTGTAGCTATAAACAAAGGTTGGATAGCTATTGGGCCTCAATAGATTTTGAACCTATTTCGGGCTATCGTATTTAATGTCTAAATACGTTAGTTCGTTTACTGGCAACCAATGTACTTAATAAGTATTATTTTCGAAAAATTATATATTATTATCAGAAGTATACGAGCAATTGAAATTATTAGCGTACTCAACCTGCGGCCCATAAAGGTTTCTGGTAATGGCGCTCCCGCTACCGTTGAATGAGAGGGTTCGAAAAAAAACCTTTCCTCGTCCTCTTAGCTACTGTGGGTTTGAGAATCAAATAGTAGCTACTCTAGATCGTTAACATTAGTTTTCTGCAAAGTCATTTCCACTTCAGCAGAGAACTTGATATAATTTGTCATATGTACACATGTATAGTGTACCCTCCCGGGAGGGCGGCAGCGTTAATTTGAATTAGTTATAGTATTTGACCATTCTAAAAACTTTGACTAAGCTACTGTTAAGATGAAAAGGTGTAATGGATGTCACACATGATCTTTTGTGGATCATTTTTTTTAACGTTAACAGAGTTTGCAATTTCAATACAATGATAGACAATATTATGCTATGGGGCCAAAGCAAGTTGCTTTTTGAAAAGACTAAACACCAACAAGAAGGGCTAACCTTCAACGATACCTACCATTGCATGGTTTTACATGGCATTTGGACCCATTAAATACCAATGTATATATAGTGCGAACGCTAATAGTATGATAGATGATATAAAATGACAGACAATAAATCTAAAGACGACATAACCAGTACAACCAGGTCAACTGAGGCAGCTAACGTATATGATACCGTAAAGCAAAACTACATTAGAATAGTAGACGAGTTTACAAAAGCTCAACCACAATATACACAATCGGTCTATAATCTACAACTTGATTATATTGCCGCAGCTAAGAATACCATCCAGAATATGGTTTCAGCTCAGAAGATGTTAGCGAGTAACGGAAACGTTCCTATTGTAATACCACCATACACAGGTGAATTTGTAAAGCAATCAAACGAGATCACCGAAAATATAGTCAACGCAGTCCGTATCAACAACCAGCTGACAGTCAACGCAATAAATGCAGCAGCTGAAAACTTCAGAACCCTTAATCGAACAATTGAGTCCGTGACAGAATTTAACACCAGCGCCGCAAAGGCTTGGAATTCATTCCTCACAATTCAACAACAACAGTTCCTCCACAAACAATAATTTTTTTGTTTTCATTTTTTTGTTAAATGTTTATAGCATATTTTTTGATTTAGCCTAAAATATGGAATGGAGTATATCCTTCTTTTCATATTTAGCATATTTAGAAAGTTGCTTTGTTATTTACAGTACAACTTTATCTGTAGAAGGGGTTTGAGGGCAACCTTTTTACGTACAATACAATACCGGTGCTTCCTCGGAAGAAGTGGTAAACACGTATCTACACCTGGGATTACCAGCATGATATTACCGTCTTGAGGTTTCATCAGCACTAAAATGAAGTGAAAGAACCACGAATTCGATCTTCCTAAGCTTGTACATTATGCCAAGCATTTTTCCACGCAAACTGTACTTTTGGTTAAGAAGTTGATTAGCCTGTTGTGATTCATAATCGTTAGCGATCTGGATCGTACCATCAATCCATTCGCCTTTCGGCCGCCCTCTAATATCACATGGTATTATGCGCACATGCGGATTGTTCCGCACACGTTTCACTTTGCCTGAATTCTTATCTGTCCTAACGTAAATTACCCCGTTGTCCTGAACAAACCAAACTGGCGTATGTACTGCTTGGCCACTTTTCTTGTAGGTTTCAAGATTAATGTACTTTTGATTCAAAAATTGCGCTAGCGCGTCTCTACTCAA
>CAKOFP010000065.1 GCA_933226995.1 Candidatus Nitrosopolaris rasttigaisensis
GTATAATAACTCCAATTAGAAAAACAATAAGAACAAATCCAAATTCGTTTTCTCTTTCAAGAATAGCAAAGAAGGATGGGTGTTGCAACATGAAGATCGAAAGTCCTATAGCAACAGGAGCCACAACTATAGAAGAGATGGCTAAAGAAAGAGATAGAGCCAGGGTTTTTCTTGTTTGGCGCATTTGTTCGATAAAGCTATCGATCAGCCGTATGACATTCTGAGGGGATATTTTCTTAAGATCTTCATCATTATCTTTACTCAAAATATCATCATCTTTACACTGTTTTCGATATTAAAAACTTTTTGTGTTGCGATGAGACAGGCATTCTCATACTTTTACTTACTACTTGATCAGACTGTCTTAGAGAAGATAATACGGACTATGAATATAGAGTTGTACTAACAGAAAAAAATGGAGATAATACTTGTTTTAGTAGTAGTCATGATATCTAGCATGGCTGCAATTGCTAAAGTTATGTTGGTTGTGGTTCACCTTTCACACGCTAGTTGGGAGATGCTTTATTACAGATACCTCGTGACAGCTGCCAAGAATTTATTGATGTGTCAAAGCACAAAAATATTCATAAGAAGAGATATCTAGTGGATCGATACCTCTAATCTAATAATCATTTCTTATTCAATATTGAACAATAAGAAGAATACTCGAACTATAACTGAAATGAAAGAGGGGTCGGGCCTGGCCTTTCAACTATTTTTTATATCGACATAGTTTAGAGGAGCGATTTCTTCCATTTTATTTTGCAACTCCAATAACCGTATGCCTTTTTCTGTTATTCTGTAACACCGCATTCCTACTTCGTAATCTATCAGGCCATTTTCCTGTAAAGTCCCCAAGTATTCTTTCAGCTGGTTATAAGCCAGATATGATTTGTACATTAATCTGGTCCTACTTGCTCCTTCGCCCGCATGTGCCGCTTCTAAAATCGATCTAACTATTTCGCTTCTACTTCGGTATTTCATATTCTATTTCTAGGTCATTAAATTAAAATCAAGTATTTACGAGAGACCTAACTTATGTCGATTTCTATCAGATGATACTATGTAGTTGTTTTATCAATCGTAATTATTTCTCTGTACAAACAGGTCTGTAAAAAGTACACTAGTTTTAAATTTCTCAACCTGGTAGGTCGGTTCCAATTGAACCAAAAATGGACGTTTTTTCCGGCTATGTCATTGTCTTACTGAAAGGAGACGAGATCGTATATCAAAAAAATAATGGTGAGAATATGTGTCTTTATCAATTGCGTCCTTTACTCTAGATTAGCGGTGTATATTCGCATCATTGCTGGCGTCATTCAGGCAAAATGAGCTATTAGTACAGAGGTTTGTTTGGGTTATGCCAAAATCGGAACATAACGTCCTAGTATCATAACAACATGCAATTCTAGAAAACATATTGATGACGCATCTGTGCGTAACGTAATAGTGTTACGTAAGGAATTATAATCACACAGTATAAAGATACAGTATATGGTGATAAGCCAAAAATGGTCTCTGTCTCAGACCCTCTAAGCGCGATTTCGAATGACAAATCTCTGGTTCTTTTTAATACCATAGCTTTAGCTATTGAAGATAGCAGCATTCTAATAAGTAGATTGGACATTACAAGGAAGCAGTATTATTCAAGAATATTTGAGTTGACAAAGGCTGGCCTCATAAGAAGAAGGAACGGCAAGTATTTTCTTACTTCATTTGGTAGGATAGTTTATGGAGCTCAAGAATTAATCGGAAAGGCTATTCAATACTCTTCGAAACTCAAAACAATTGACTCTATCGACACGCCGGAATTTCCAGTAGAAGAACGTAACAAGCTCATTGATACTTTGATAAACAACAGCGAGATCAAAGAGATACTGGTTAGCCGACATCGCAACAACAATATTCCTGCTGAAAAGGAAATAGCAGACAACAAGGAGATAATAGTTTCAGCACTAACTAAGTGCTCAAGCTTGCAATTCAATCCATCAATCTAGTCATATATGCACAGAGACCAATGGCTCCCGGGACACCCGAATTAAAAAATCATAGTAAAATGGTGCGATATCTGGTTAACGACCTTACACTTACGACTACTGGACATAACAAGCATCGGCGTTGTCGTGATCTTTCAATAGGTGGACGCCGCAAAGTCACAAGGACAAAGAGCGACGGTTATGGAGTCCGACATATTTCATTTGCATTGACATCGATTAGACTGATACCCGCAAACATTGATTGATTAGTTTCTTAGAGAACACAATTAGGAATTAAGCTATAGATAATGAAGGACAATCAGATAAATACAAATGAAGTGCAGTTTATTAATAATCGACACGAGTCAATTAGAAGTGTGCTACCAATGACGACACCCGACTAGATGGAAGCCTCGCTAACTATAGCCCCCCGATGGAGCTGCTCCTGTATTTCACATGGTGAGGCTTCCAGATAGTGTGGTATTTGTACAAGTCATGAAGCACGCCAGCTTTTATCCCCGATTGCTACATGTAGTGGGAAACTAGCGAGAACTGGTGATAGCGTCTATATTACATGGCCCATTAATGACACAGGACACGTGAAAGTTTTCGTTGCAGAGAGCAGCGACGATGGTAAAACAATCAGTCAAACAATCGTGTTAAGTACGCCAAATAAAGAACATGTAATAGATCAGAATACATCAATAGCAGCAAGTGTCTATGTATATGTTACTTGTGGGATAAGGGGAGCGGGGTTTTTTATCTAGAGCAAGTAATGATGGTGGAACCACAATTTGCCCAATGGTGAAGTTGAATAGCACTAGTACGAAATCAATATTTTATTTTATCTATTTTTTAGATGATTTCACTTGTTTAAATCTGTGGGCATGCAGCCGGTCAGGAGTAGATTGATAATTTCTGTCGTAGTACTGACAGAAAAAAATGGAGAATGACTTTGTATTACTTTTCTTCAGTCGCACCTTTCAAGATTATCTGTGTATATCGGCTTGGTTGTCAGCTTGGTTAGCACAGAATGATTGGTTGGTACAGAAGTTGGCTTGGCTAATTTGCTGATCAACTTTTATGCTATTGCTGTTGTTGTGGTTGTGATGTCCGTATGCCAAAGCCTGTTGTGGTATAGCGAATGCTGCTGCAGTCATAGCTACTGCTGCTACTATTGCCGCAATTGCTAAAGTCATGTTCTTGTGGTTCATTTCTCAGAGGCTATTTTCCATTATAGTATATTTGAACTGCTTCACAACAACTGCTAACACTATAGGAGAATTTGTAGATATATTCAAACTCTGATAAATTCATTAGAAAGATTATAGTCAGAATGTCGCTTCATATATTAAAGACGTTCATACTTTTAGCAGCACAGATATCTTTTATAGATTACAACTAGCAGGTAGAATTATTCTACTACTAGAGGGTAATAATCTGAGTGTAAATTTGGGTTAATGAACAAAGA
>CAKOFP010000066.1 GCA_933226995.1 Candidatus Nitrosopolaris rasttigaisensis
ACTTCTTGTGTTGAAAACAAACGATTCAATCCCAAATATAGAATCGGTAAAGCAACTGCTGATGCTATAGCTGCACGAAGTAGAGCTCTTCTCTTGTAATCGATCTCTGTCGGAGTCCCCGATGGCTTTTCGACAACAGGATTTCTTGATGATCGTCGTACCTTTTCATAGAAAGAAGATAGTGTAAACCCAAAGGCGAACTGAGGCAGAATGAGGGAAAGAACTAAGCGTATGATAGAAGTCGGTTGTGTGTGAGTACGAGCTTCCGTTATTGTTACAAGCGAAATGGTCACAATGAGTAAAATGACGTAAGCTACCACCGACGAGAGTAATGCTTTTCCTACATATCCATTCCAATGGATCTTTTTATGTAATCTGTCAACCCATAAGGCAAACAGGCCATACAATATAAAATTAACAATAATAGCACCTGCAAACGCAGAGTATTTAGCCAGAGGACCAAAGTTCGCTACAGCTTGTGATTCAAATTGTCCTGGGGTAAGCGAGAAAAGAGTCTGGGATGCAAGTTCGGGGATGAAAGGTCCTCCAGCAAATGATCGTATAATCAGCGATATTGCAATAGCCACAGCCCCTGCAGCGAGTCCTCCAACGAACGAGTTGGTGGTAGAAATGCTCCCAGTTTTTTCGATCACAAATATAGCTTAGATCTGAAAGATTTAAGGTTTTTTCCAGATTATTCCATACTCAAGAAAAGTGCTACATAAATTTTCATGTTGGTTAAGATCGCTATCTTAAGAATGAGATGCGTAAAGGTACTTACGCTTCTTTAGGAATAACCTCATCGTTCATTATACCAGAATTCTTGGTTTTATGTTCTCAGAGCTGATGGTATTTTATGGAAGCTCAAGAATGAAAAAAACAGTCATATGATGGTGGAAACACTTTATAATACATCAATGAAAACTCCGTAAAAAATATCCGTCATTATTTTACCTATTTGGGATGACTATATGATGAGAAGAATTCTTTTGACTATAACAGTATCTTGTAATAACTTCATTCGAACCTAACGCTCGAGATATTTTACAAGTTTGAGGAGTCTTACAAACTGTGCCGCATCAAGTTTATTTTGAATCCATCATGAAGCATTCTTAGACGTCGTGGAAGAAGAAGAGGTCACGTTACCTTTCATCCCCATCATCATGCTTTTTACCTCCATCATCATACTCTTAAGTTCTTGTTCATGCATCTTTATCCCTTGAGCTGTCAAATTTAGCTCCATCAGCGTTCCTTTCGTATTACCAGTCTTTAGATCCATTATAGCTTCCATCAAGTGCATCTTAGCGTTCTGAAGAGATGCTCCGAATGTCATGTTACCTCCGGGAATCGTCATATTTTTTCCAGGCATCATATTACCCACGAATGTCATATTACCTCCGGGAATCGTCATATTTTTTCCACCAGTACTACTAGTTTGATTACCCGGCATCAGAGTCAAAGCTGATGCAATGGGAGTAGAAAATTTTATCGCTATCGTTAACATACTAAGTGTCAGTACGGCTGCAATGAATCCCGTACTGACTATTGTAAACTTTGGATTTTTTTGCATTAGTTACTTAGTTGAGAACATATTATATAAAGACCGTATCTCGGTAGGTCATAAAAGAATGTTCCGAGACCTCTTTATTTTGATCTGCACCTCCGAGCTATTACGCCGATCCGCTAATAATTGCTGGTCATTATTAGGAAATTTTGTATTACGATGTCATTTGAGTTCCTATTATTTCCACAAATCTATTGTCTTTGCTAAAGTCAATAGTTAATATTCTTGCATTCAAGTTGTTTGCTACCTCCTTGTAATCCACTCCCTTGCCATCTATCTTGATTAGATATTTTGTGTCAGCATTTGAAGCTCCTTTGGAGTCTATCAAGTTTCTAGGTAATTCAGTAGTAAAGTTCCCCCCATTTGCACTAGGATTAAGGACTAGCACCAACGTACTTCTATCCTTATCAGCCAAAATTCCAACCAGTTTGCCGCCTGTGATAGTATATTTAATTGGGATCGTTTTTCCGTTGAATGTGAGAACATACAGATTATTGAAACCTGTTCTATTGTAATTAGCACCAGAGGTAGTGGCGCTGCTACTGCTGGCGGCTCCGAGAGTTGTATTGCGGCCAGGAGAGATCATTATAATTGTCTTATTGCCTGCAGCTGTTATAGTTGTTTTACCTGAGCTCCCTCCAGCACCAGACATTGTAGAGTTCTGTGCATTCAGTGGTTGAATAATCGCTGTGGACGCAAGAAGAAGTAGCACTAGTGGCATAGCCATCATAAGGCTTCGAAATACATTTACTTGGACTTTCTGCATGCAATTGAAAGCATTACAAGCCTTTTAAAGGTTATAAAGCATCTACAATTCTGAGTGAGCGTGTGAGAGAGATAGAACTAAAAGATTCTTTGCTACTTAGTACTTACGACTACAAAAAGGAATGTGGATATCGATAACGAGATTAATTAAACAACTGTTGCTATACCAAATCTACTTCCTACTTGAGTAACCCTTACCTTAACTTTCTGTCCAACTTTTGCATTCTTGACAAACACAACAAATCCTTCCACCCTAGCAATCCCGTCACCTTGTCTACTGATTTCCGTAACGTCTACTTCATATTCCTTACCTTCTTCGACTGGTTTTGCAGCAGTAGAACCTCTATTAAAGCTTCTATTACCACCGTCACCATAACCGCTATTTCTACCGTAACTCATTCGTAGTGTAAGTGATTCTCGTCCTAATATAAACGAGCTATATCGATGAGGATATATGTGTTAGCCTTGCCTGCATAGTTGGACTTGAATTTGTCTTCTGTCGAACAATGCCATAATTCGCACATGGTGATGTTGGAGTAAGCACCAGACCATCCGTAAAGACATCTTGTCTTTCCCCCAAAGAAGACTGAAGTTGAACCGGTTGCCTTCTCTTCTTTTCTGATTTTCTACGGGCAGAGGCACAAAATTAATTCGCAAAACTTTGCTGTAGTCAACCTTTCAGTTACTAAGTCAATCTTTCTATCTTATTCTAAATCTTGTTTTTTTTCATTTGTCATTGTTTTTGCTGCTAATATTTGTGCTACTTGCGTGTTTAAACGTCTGGCCATAAAATGATATCTAAAGGCGTGGTAATAGTATCTTCTAACAGACAATATTATGTCGTTATGTTATTTTGTACTTACACTGGTTCCGTGATCTCTTTCATATAAGTTGTGCTATCAAGTTTTGAGAATATTGATAAATCTATGTTTGCGCCTGGCCTCATTATATCGCTAAGAATTTTGCCTGACTCTCTTTCTGTCCACCAATTATCTCCAAATCTATTTTGCATATAAATATCTAATTCAGCTGCCCTTACTGCTGCTAGTAAGTAGCTGGGCACATACATTATTGCTTCCGGAAGAATGTGATGCAATAACCAATATTCTCCCGGTATCTCAAATCCAACATACTCTTTGATCAGCGCAGAATATACACTGCTTGCTTCATCTACTGATAAGTTTTTGTTCCAGTAATCTAATTTCATTAATGAATTTGCCGTGTAAAATGTAACAAAAAATAATTCCATAAACTTATTTCTCGATACAATTTCGCTGACGATATCAT
>CAKOFP010000067.1 GCA_933226995.1 Candidatus Nitrosopolaris rasttigaisensis
AAGTGAAGCACTTAGTATAGACGAAAAAACTGAGATAGTTCTCCATCTCCTTTTGGCTCGACTGATTAAGTCAGGATCAGGATTTTAATTTACATCAGTTGGATGGAATTCATGAGATAGACTGTGGGGGTGTTCGTAAGTTGGTTCTCTTTGCTCCTCGAGCACTGGGTGTTTTCTAAGTACTTTGTACAGCCATTCCTTCCCTCTCTTATTTCTCGAAAGCTTGCTCCTTTCAGAATACCTAGATAGATATGTCGCAACCACGCTAAGCTGAATGGGCTCTTGATACTCATCCTCGTAGATTTCTAGAATATCGGATGAAGTAAAGGTGCTATAAGGGAATTTTCGCTCTATAAGATTCCATATCTTGGAACCTACTGACGTCAGGTTATCCTTCTCTCCGAGTTTTGCATTATCCTCAATATTGTCTTTGCCCTTCACTTCTAGGAGATCTAGAACTTCAATGAATTTGATAATCTTGGTCTTTGAGATATTACCTTCTAACGCTAGATCATATTTTCCTCCATCCGCATCCTCAAGTTGAATCTTTATTTTTTTCCTGCTCATTATTAATCTGCTGGGTGTTTACTGTATATGCACCAGGATGTTAATTCTTAACAGGGCTACTAACAATCTTGGTGACAAAAAGCTTAGCATTTATTAACCGTACACTAAGCCACCTAATCAGGCTGGCTGGCCGTGTAACGTAGCCTGTGAAATAAACCTTCTTGCGACGTCTAATATATTAATTCAATGCTCTTAAATGTGAAATAATGGCCATTTCGTAATATGAAGGTAGTTGGACAAGAAGTTTTAATTTTGTCGATATTAATGATGTTAGTAATCTCGTGCTGCTCCGCTGCTCTTTCTATGCAACTGGCAGCGGCATCCAAGTCTCATAGCAATGGGACTCAGTTTAGCGTTGCTCTTGTTCGTAGTAATTCACAAAATGGACCAATAAACATATCCATTAACGATACCGTCGTGGCGTCGAATATCGATGTAACTAAAAAAAATAATTTGGTCATACCTATCACGGTTCCAGACAAGCTCATGAATGGCACGATACGGATATGTGCAACCGCGGTAACACCGCCTGCCGCTCAGATTTGTACCGATGGTCAAAATATGAAACAGGGCGGAAAGAATAAAGTCACTCTTGATTTGACAAAGGCTATAGCAGGCTAACTACAACTTTGAAGATGGATTACTTTTTAAAGATGGGCTACCATTTATATAAAATGGAAAGTAGTACTTGCGTGATTGGCACACGATCATACTGACGGTAATACTGGTGAAAGTGGCAAACCGAGAAGAGTTAGTAAAAAAGGGATCTTCTTGACAGCCGCGATTGTCGCAGGAATTATCTTGGCCAGTTTCCTTGTATATCTTATACCGTAAATTACTCCTCTCATGGTTACCCAGTCTAATTCAGCAATGTGGACCTACAAACGCTATAGCTTTTTTTAATAATTGTTTCGCATTTTTGTACGTCAATTGATTGATTGCTGAGTCATATTCCATCCAAGCGTATCCATCGTGTTCGGATGAAAGTATAACTTCGCGTGTATTGGTTTTAGCAATGTAAAAAATAACCCGTTTATGAACTAGTTTATCTATTCGTCTATAGTAGTACTCTATGTTCGATATAAAGCCTTTAACAAATTCAATGTCATTGATCCCAGTTTCTTCATATATTTCTCGACGTGCAGTCTGGAATCCGTCTTCACCTAATTCGATGTTTCCCTTAGGAAAGTCCCAATGACCTGAATTATGATGCAGTAATAAGTATTCTGTTCTCAGCAAATCCTCATTGAGTGAATATAAAATAGCACCAGCAGAGTTTTCATCAAACATTATCTTTAGCACCCACAGGATTTCACTGACTTTTTTGTCAAGCCTATTTGCTCATTTTTCATGCTTTTCCGCTGTACGACTACTAGGTGCATCATCCGTTGTTTCTGCTGATGGATCAGGCGGAGCATAATCATGAATGTCTTCCCATTCCTTCGAGGATTGCCAGTAGTTACAATACCATTTGCGTGATCCAGCGTGATAATCTCCATGCTCCGGCATTTCTATAGATATTTATCACGATCAAATTGACTCATACTTATTCTTATCACTAAGCTACTTGCCATATCTCCGTATTCTTCGTTGGTACGTTCTGATTGCCCTCATCAGGTCTATTTTGCGGAATTCCGGCCAGAAAACATCCATAAACACTAATTCGCTATACGCACTTTGCCATATTAGAAACCCGCTTAGACGTTTTTCTCCAGAAGTTCTCAATATCAAATCGGGTTCTGGCTGTGGCAAATGGGATGTGTAGAGACAGGATTCGATCACCTTTTCGTCGATATCTTCCACAGAGAGTTCACCAGTTTTAGTCATTAGTGCAATTTTCTTTACAGCATCCACGAGCTCTTCCTGTCCACCGTAGGCAACTGCTATGTTTAGAAACATGGAGTTATACTTTGCCGTGTCTTCCTCTAGCTTATTCAATATTTCCTGAAGTTGCGTTGGGAGCAGTTTAACATTTCCTATTGCCTTAATTTTCATGCGACGCCGGTGTATTCTCGAGTCTTTGTAGAGCTTTTCTAGTTTTAACTGTAATAGTCGATAAATATTATCTACCTCTTCATCTTTTCTATCCAGATTCTCTGTGGACAACACGTACAAGGTAGTAATTTTAATACCTAATTCATGAATCCAATTCAAAAGTTCCTCAGCTTTATCTGCGCCCATAAAATGACCGCTTCCTGCTCGCATGAAGTTGTACTTTGCCCATCGCCTGTTTCCGTCTAATATGATCGCAATATGATTGGGAAGCGAGTCATTGAGAATTTGAGACTCTAGTCGTCGCTCATAAAGATTGTAGAGTCCGCTGCGCTTAAAGAAAGTCTCCGCAAGAGCCCTACTGCCAATATCTTGAATCACGATCAATACACAAAGCCTAAGTGTTCGACAATGATTTTACTGTTTTGAAACAATTAGTCAAAATATCTCGAGGATTAATGCTTGAGATCTTCTCCACCCTTCCTGTTCCTGAAATATTGGAACAAGAACGTAGCCGCGACCAATGTTATAGCCAATCCGATTAACAACGAGGAAATTAGGCTAAACGGATTAGTTCGTTCGGTCAGAACAGACGTAAACTGCAGGATAGGGATATACAATAACGCTAGCACCACGAGTCGTAAAATATCGGACATCGTCAGGATACTGCCTTTGAACCAGTTACTCAAAAGCGATCCGGCTAGGATAGTCGCTATACCGATCCAAAGCAGAGTGATAGTACCATGAACAAAACTTCCAACTATGATTCTGTTACTTATAACATGCAAAGCGCCCATATTCGGCACAATCGCTTCATTAGGAATGCTCGAAAGGCCATTTACTATTGAAACCACAATGATCAATATTCCGGCAAAAGCAGAGAAAATTCGAATAAAACCAGTTGGTGTGGGTCTTCCAAGTGAACTTAGCGCCTTGTCTATATCAAACGCTCTAATGATGAAAGCTACTCCTAAAATACTGAACACTAACGCTAGAGCCTCTTTCGTTAACCCAAAAAAGCTCGCAAGACTTGTTGCAACTAGGAGCGCGCCTGGAACTCCCAAAAAGAATTTCGAATAACGAGGGTCATAAGCAAGCATTTTTACGTACCTTCCTAAAACAGCGTATGAATATTCGACGCTTCTGCTATGTTTGATTATTATCCGCTGTATAGAAATGACGGGAACCATAGTTTGAATCACAGGCACAACAGTCTCATCGTCTTCGCCATCGGAGACGAGTACAGCGGCATCTGCCCGATACTCGCTAAGGACATTCTGGATCTCTAGACCTATTTTCTCGTCTGCTTCAATGCCCCGATTAAACTTACCTGCTACAAGGGCAACCTGTGAGCTGTATCCTTTAGCCACGAGTTCCTCATATGTTTTGATTGCTGCAAAGATAGCGTTAGCGTCTGGATCTTCTGGATCTTCTATCGCTAGTCTTACCCCAGCATTAATACATGGGTCTCTTCCCACAACAGGTGTTTCGATGCCGCCTTTGGAGCCGATATCATCGTCTCGATCAACACATAAAACGAGAATTCTGCTATGTGTTGATGTGGCCGTTGCTGCTACCCTAGATAATCCTGCTCCATTTTTCTTCGCGTAGTTATCAACACTAGGCATTCTGAACTCTCTTAGTACTATATAACCTTCCAATGACTCTCCTTGTTAATTAATTTAATCTCCCAGCTTCGTCGATTATCGGGTTATATGGGCCGGGTTCAGTGTTGTGACACGAGATGTTTTAGATCGATCCGTTCTACTGATGCTATTCTTTTTGGTACACGGGAAGGTCTCCCTCCGAGTCTTGATGGGGCTGACAGTCAGCTATGATATAACATGCACTATTAATCCGCAATATTAACACGAACCAATTGGTGTTGTAAGGTTTTCGCAGTCTTCAACGGATCTTTCGATCCGATAATTGAGCGCCCAATGATAAAATAATCAGTACCGCTATTAGCCGCCTGTTTTATGTTACCGCCCTGTACTCCTACTCCTGGTGAATAGATAGGAATGCGATCCTTTTTGCAAGAGATTTCTTTAAGTATTTCAAGTCGATTTGCACCCACAATAACCCCATCCACACGACAGGCAACTGCGTCTTGAAAGAACTTTTGATATAACGATGTAACCTGACTATTACTACCTACGAAATTGATACCGAATCCTGCCTGTGCTCCGATATGACTCATATAAACCAAAGCAAGAATTCCACTATTCAATTCATGTGCCTGCACTACTACAGCTCTTAGTCCTGCGGTGCCAATAAAGGGATTGACAGTTGTTGCATCAAATCCCATACTCGAAAGATGAGATATAGCGATTTTATTAGTGCTTGGGATGTCATTTAATTTAATGTCTGCAATAGATTGCAGGTTATAAGAGTGAACAAGTCGATTCACTTCGGATAGCTCAGAGCCTGATAGTGGCAATATCAGATGAAAATTCAGTTTAATTGCACAAATGTAGCTTTCCAGTTGAGATATCGTCTGTAATGCGAACTCGTTCAAATCAGACCTATCTGTTAAGTCAAGTGCCAGAATTATCCGGCTTCTTTTGATTATGGAGGCTTCAGTGATCCTGTGACTAAACCCAGCTGACTCAACCACAAATTTTCACCAAAGGATGGCTCGATGCAAGTTTGATTAACTTGAGATAAATGTAGCCATGCTCACCTATCCTATTAGAAAAGGATGGTTGTTCTACCTTTTGACTGGAATATCGCAAAAAAGGATCGGTTGGTTCTTCATCAAGAACGAGGTAATAGAAATAAGATATAGTATCAGATTCGACTAAGCTAATTGCGGACCCAACCACAAATTTGTTATTCTCTTTGAACATCAATAGCGGTAACGGAGGTTCGTCGTATATTGTCTTGTAGGCTGCAACTTTTGCAAGACTTGAGAGGTCTCGGAGTCTTATCGTGATATAACCTGATTTTTTATTAATCCGCGCTTTTCTTGTTAGAGTTGGTGGGAATTTATCAACATTGATTATCGGTGTGTAAATGAAGCTCGGATTCACGACTGAATCGACCACAGCAACTTCTTCTGTCACCCCTGTGATCCTGTATGCCATATACTGACCGTATTTCGTTTCTTCGCTCTTTACAAAATAGATTAC
>CAKOFP010000068.1 GCA_933226995.1 Candidatus Nitrosopolaris rasttigaisensis
GCTTTTACTGATCTTCCTCAACACAGCACTCAAATGTTTGGATGCCTCGTCAGGTCTTGTAAACAACATCGATTTTATGGTTTCCAGGATCCGAAACTCTTTTAGTATGTCAACTATAGGTGTTAGATCGGGTACTTTAGAGTCAGCAGACATCTCGGTATACTTGTCGTATGACCTCGACACTTTTAAGGTAATAGATAAGTTTAAGTTTACATAACCGTCCATTGATGAAAAATGGTCGTCATCCTCGCGAATAGGATTTCAGTCTATAATCGAACAATTGACGACCATGACAACGGTTACAATGCTGCAATATTCGAAAAACCAGATCTATTTTTTAAAGATTCATTGAGGGATTATTACAATGGACGAGCATCAACACACTGAGTATTAAAATGAATTTTGTGATAGATCATCAAAACATATTTCGGTCTACTGGTTGAGATCTATTGATGTTGATAATGGTGGAGAAAGCTTGTCATCGTATAAGGATGCGTTTCTATAAAGAAAGTCTCAAAGCCTGCAGGTATATCTGTAGCTATCAGTCTCTAAACACTATCCAATATTTTTGTATTTATGAACAAGGTCCATCATCCTACTTACCCGCGTCGACCCAACTAGCCACGCACATTCTCCAACTAGTAGAGATCATCAAGCCAACTCATTTCCAGGTTCTGCATGCATGATTGCTAACATAATAGAATTGAATTGATGGAAAGTAGTTGCATCTCTATCTATGAGTACTATTTAATTACATACTGAGGTAACAAAAAGATATCGTCTATTTTAGTATTCGATATACAATCCATTTGAGTGTGAGCAAGGCTCTGGCAGCATTACCAAGCAGCTAATAATTCACTGCTGCTGAAATGTTTCTGAAGCTCTTTGATGGAACTCTAGATTAGCTTGGTCTACCTTTACGGCCTTTGGTGGACATACCGTAACACAAGCCATACACCAAATACACTCATGCTCTCTAATTGGATCAGACTTGTCAGTACTGTCTAGCCTGTCTTCTTTACCAGTACTACCATTTCCGTAACTTGTGGCATTAGCCATATCTACCGCTGGTACATCATTTTCTGTCCTATACCATTGAAATACACTTACCGGGCATGCTTGTATACAAGCTCCATCAGCAATACACGAATCCCAATCAACTGCAACCATAGTGGCATGTACACCGACAGGGACAAGCTCCTCATTTCTAGCAGCATAAGCTGCTCTTACCTCTTCATTAGATGAGGCATCAGAAGGACTTCCGGGACCCCAGACAAAGTGATAATGTTTGCCATCAGCATGATTGTGTCTGCCAATCACTTGGTGGTTTCTTGGGAACTCTGGATCTATAGGCATGCCAGCCACAGAGATACCAAAAGCAAGAGCAATGAGCAAAACCAAGGCCTAATTCCAACCTGTTTTGAAATGTGTACTATGAGTGGTATACCAAGTAACGCTATAGTATCATTTACCAAAAATGCAGAAAGTATCCCCATACCTACAACAAATATCATTAGCAGTGAATCCAGATTATTTGCTCTTGCTAGCATCTTTGTCGCTATTAGCCTCAGCACACCAGATTTATCAAGTGCAATAACGATACTAAACATGCCAAAAAGGAATCCGATAACGTCAAGGTTAATTAATTTGAATGCAGATTCTAAACCTATAACTTGGAAGACAATCATGAGGAAAGCGCCGATTAACATCGAAACCCATATTGGAATATGATATCGTCTTGTTCGTCCTACTATAATTAGGGCATAAACAGCTGCAAAAATAGCTACTGCGATATACTGTTGTGGCCGCCCGCTATAAATTGGCTATCTAGTAATCCTTTAGCCCGTGAATTATCAGATCTCCGAAGCAAATATTTTAGGTTAATACCAGCTCGCAGATTTAGAGGCACTATTTGTACTGCCTGTACTTTTCCCAGGATTTTGTGGGTACATTTGATGCAGGATTTAGTTCAACATTCTGTGTAGTTGTAGGGACATTCTGTATGGTGGGCAGAATCGTAACAGCAACAATCTATTGATGGTTTCCAGTCAGAACTTTATTATCAGAGAAGAGTTATCAGCAGTAGTGCCTGCGCAAGTTTAATATATTTTCCACTCTATAGAGCCCACGATAGCGATTTGTTATGCAAAATAGACGATTATCTACGAAGCTCATTCTAATTTGAGCAGTTGCTATTACAGTTTTTGCAAATTCAGTAGCTATCATATCTGGACCCATTTCTATAGGAACCTATCTAATAGGTATTTTTAGTAGTTGAAAAATCAATTAGTTTAATTATCTCTTCAAAAGATGCATTTTGCATCATCAAAACCATCTCATCTTCTTTTAGATAATTTTCCGGATAATCTGAAAATGCTAAACCGCCTACGACTATAGGGATTTTATTATGTTTATTATTATCTTGATTATCATCATTATCAAACCTTAAAACAATTTGTTTGATTAATCTTTCAGCCGCTTTGATATTGTCTCGATTAGTCACAGAAATAAGAATTATGTCCGGTTCTATATTTTCTATATAAGTAATGACGGAATCAGCCGGTACTGATGGCGAGATATTGTAAACCTTGTACCCTCTACTAACAAGGAGTGACTCTATCAGATTGCAGCTTACATTATGTAGTTCACCTTCTGGTGTGCAAATCATAATCTTGCAGATAGACGTACGCACATTTGTTGTGGTATTAATTTTATGAAATACTTGTTCCTCTATTACTTTTACAAAGCTATTGATAGTATTAGTAGAGGCATGTTCGGTTGCTACATCCAATTTCCCTTGTTTCCATAAATCACCAATTTTGTACAATACTGGTTTTAGTAGTTTATCATAGAACTCAACCAAATTAAATAACTTTGAATATTCCTTGTATGTGTTGACAAGACCGTCTGTATTGCATTGCATGCATAACTCAAATATTTCATTTTGAAGTTTAGGAATCACTTTTTCTTTTTCTTTATGCGCATTGCCAAAGGTGGAGATAAAAGCAATAATTTTTGGATCATTTCTATATTCAGCAGGTATATCTTCTGGATTTATGTCTGATGTTTTTCCAAGGTATTTTATTGTTACTTGTTTTGATGTATTATTTTTATGATCCCATTTACTTTGAACAAGATATCCATAATCAAGACCTTTTACCTTCTTATTCCTTATGTATACCAATATTATTTAAAACCTCGCTGTATTATGCCCGTCAAAGGCATGTATTATGGTGAAACTCCTTTTGCACCGATCTTGCCTATCGTCTTCATCTTTGTAAATATTCCTAGTTCTGTCATCCTTCCTGAAATAAATCCAACCATTGCACCATATATCAAATGGAAAATAAAAGAGCCGCCAATAACAACAAAATATAGCTGATGGAAGTGTAGAGATATGCCTTGTATCTCTTGATTAGGCGCTGATAGTATTAATGAATCGAGCCTTGGCTGTATTACATAGGTAGCAAGTGGGAAAAATAATACGGCCCATAGGGCTACACCTACTATCATTCCCATTATACTACCATGTGTAGGATTTAATGGTGCGATTTTTGACCAAAACAATGCAATTTGGCCGTAGATATTCCCTGCTGTTATTCCTGTCAACAGGTGTAAAACAAATCCGACGTATTGAGCAGTGGTAGGATCGTTAAAACCTAGTGAAGTCCCTATAACAGCAAAGAATGTTCCTGGTGGGGTTTCTGACACTAGATCAACAATTACAAGTAGTCCTGAAATTGCCCACGATGAAGTGAATCCTGCTAGCGAACAGTATATGATAAATAATTTCGGTGACGTGTCATAGCGTCTGTCCATATGCATTTGCCTATTCACCTTAATATATAAACTAGTGACAACATATATTACTAGTGCCTAACTATCATCTCCATTACATCTCTTGCTATCTTAAATATCCTTGCCAAGGAATAAAATGATAGCATCCTAGAGCCCCATAATACTAATTGAATAAGCAAATTTGGTCATTCCTTTTCCTTATGAAAACGATCTTTTCTTGCGATTCTGAGTTAAATGCTGACATGTAACTGATTGTTAGCACTAGTTTATTTTATTACCACTAGTTTATATATTTGATTTTACCTTTTTTAACTATGAATACAACAAGAAGAATAACCTGTGGACTTGTAACTGCAACATTTGGAGCACTAGCGTTAGGGGCATTGAACGGACAACCAGCATTTGGAGTTGCAACTGTGATATTAGGAGGAGCTGCAATGATAGCTTCTTTGATGGTAAGACAACAGGTACAAAGAAAGAAACTAAGCAGCCAGATAGCCATAATGTTACGCTAGTTTCCATTTGTTTTGCCTCTCTTTTATTTTTTCGAATGCATTTTAAAGCTAGGGCTACATCTAATGGTCTGATGCACCAGTTGTTTTGGAATTAATTGTTTTCTATTCCTCTATCAAGTTTAGATTAATTCTTTATGTCATCTTATTGAACTATACTAAGAAGACTATTTTATCAGTACAACAACATGGCCCAGGACAATACCATACAATATATGACCACTTAAGCTTGCAAGTGCTGGCAGATGGCCTAATGGATGATTCCAAGGTGAAAATCCAGTTATTGGTTTATGTATAGGAACAAGAGTAAGAATCCACAGTACGACTCCATATATTAATCCAAGGAATGAAAACGAGAGAATGTTGGTAGAATGTATAAGGAATGAAACGATATAGGGGAAGACTATTCCTGCTAAAGAACCATTGAGGAAATGAAAGAAGAAGACTCCTTTGAAATGATTCTTATTTCTTTTCGCATCCGATAAATGAAGCAAATGCGTGGTTATAATTTGATTTTCGTGCCATTCAAAGACACCGTGAAGACCCCACCTCTTCCATGATGGTATCTCACTCAATGTCATAGCTGCTGTTGAAATTATGCCCCCAATCAGACCCTCAATAGCAGGATACAACGATAACGACTCCTGAATAGCATATCTCTTCAGCTATAAGGATTTAACAATACTTACTGTTATTGTTCATCTGATTATTGTTGAACTAACCCTAAAATACGATAAGCTCTGAGAGAGTTGTGGATCTATAGTTCTCTGATAAGTTCAGCACTGTCTTTTGAATTAGAGCATAGTCTGATATGATGACCGAATTTTGTATGGATACTTGTTCCTTCAGTTGTTTGCGAAGGTACCTATTAAGCCCTTGAGTTACTAGATCGATTTTTTTGTATAACGGATCTATTAAGTTTTCATCATCAATGATATCGTTTTTCTTGTGTTCCAGCTCTTGCGCCGTCGTTGCTTCCTCTGCAACGATTGCGTTTTTTATTTCAGCACTCATATTCAGATATCAGATCACATAAAGATTGCGTCATATAATGTATTTCAAAGAACTACATTACTAATTTATAGTCTACATGCTTGGATCACATTACTTAAGAATATTAATTGCTGCTTAGTCGCTTGGTAATATGACATAAACAACCAAAACGATCAAGTCTACCACTATTGAACGTGATCCCAAAAGCCAGTGATTGTAATGGATGATTTAAACGAAGATGAACGTATCCACAATAGAGAAGCCCATAAAAAACTCTCGTACCAGCTGACACCATCATCAAAATCACTCTATTATTGGCACGATTAGGATCGCTCTCAATGTACTCGTTATTATCACAGTTCTCTATCCTTGTTTGTAGACATGATCTGGTATCTAAGGATTTGTTGTTTGGTCATTCTCTGCATCATCTGGTTGGAGGTCATCGTAAATCTTCTGGCCAGGTTTGTGTTTTGGCCCTCCTTGACCCAGGAATGAAATAGCTTGGTGATGAATCCAAAGACAAAGCAGCAATCAAGGATCAAAGGAGTCTAGCCTAGTCAGTAGCCATTCACTTAACAGTAACACTTCGATTGGTTTAAGCTTTTTCTTCCTGATGTTCTGTCTTTTCTGCATGAGTTTTTGATGTCGTAAATAGCTACATGAAAAACATATTGAACCACGTATACAGTTTCTTTTCCGCAGAATTTGCAAAGTCTCAAAGTGGAAATTATGTGCAGTCATTTCTTGATTCTTCCATAGGACTTTTGACCTATGTATTTCTTGAAACCAAATTCGTTATAGTCTTCAACTTCTATTATTTCGATTAAATGAGTTGGATGAGACACCAAAGACAACCGAAGACTTGCTAACTAGAATAGCGAGAGCACTGGAAGTTGTAGCAGCAAGCCTTAAGCTTCAGGGTACGTATTGGAGTGTTAAGCAATGACCCCAGATATAGGCGATAGGATAAGGTTAATCCATTCTAACGACAGATATACGAAACTCAAACGTGGAGATTTAGGATCAATTACAGATGTAACTTATCTTCCTGAAGATTATGGCGGTCAGGCTCAAATCTGGGTACGTTGGGATGCTGGTTCTATTCTCGCATTAGTCGAAGGACAAGACGAGTGGGAGGCGGTAGAATAAGATATGACTAGGTTACAATTTAACACGGTTTTACGATGATACGATAAAGTTCCTCTTTATGTGGTAGAGGAATTTCACCTTCTACTGATCTTTCCCTATACTATTCTTAATAGAACCTTATGTTCTTGATCTGTGTTGCCTTGTGCTTAGAGTCATACCGCAGCATGGACATTTTACCCCATCCCACTTTATAAACAGACCACAAACTCGGCAACGTTTCTGTCCGTTAAAGTAACGATAGCCATCAGTGTTAAAAGCTATGCAAAAGTTATTGCAAGATGATTAACGTATTCCAAAAAAAAGAATGAAGATTGAAGAATTTACTGGGTATTAAACGAATCAACGATTCGTGATGATGTCTTAGGCTCTAACCATGGAGTCAAATGGATCAAGTTTAGTTTAGTAGCGACATTGGATTCACCTTGACCTTTGTAAGAGCTGTCTTAGTTTTTCTTTGTCACTTCTAGCAGTGGGTGTAGCCTTTAATGCCATCCCAGAACATGGACAAAACGTGCTGTCTTTATGATAAATCATAATGTTCGTTACTTCAGGAACAGGTACGAATGGATACCCCTACTGGAAGCCTATAAAAAACTGCTGCCTCAGGTGGTGGCTCTAATCAAAACAAGAGTGAACTGACGAGTAATATGAC
>CAKOFP010000069.1 GCA_933226995.1 Candidatus Nitrosopolaris rasttigaisensis
ACATTAAGGAAGAGAACTTCACTTGAATTTGAAGTCGTTACTATTAATACAAGGGGTGATGTCGACAGAAGACCACTATTTACAATTGACGAAAAAGGAATTTTTGAAAAAGAGATAAACCAAGCCGTTATCTCAGGACAAGTTGATTTTGCAGTTCACAGTTTGAAAGATATTCCTTCTGATTTATCTGAGAAATTGATTGTAGCAAGTATCCCAAAGCGTGCTAGACCCAATGATGTTCTTGTTAGTAAAAGAGATTTGAAGCTGGCAGACTTGCCTCCCGGCGCAATAGTCGGAACAAGCAGCCTAAGACGGGCCATCCAAATATTCAGGGTCAGGCCGGATTTACATGTTAAACCTATTCGAGGAAATGTAGAGACCAGAGTCAGCAGATCAATCGCTGGGGAATATGATGCCGTAATTCTCGCAGAGGCTGGTCTGACGAGACTAGGGATGAAAGATGTTATCGCTGAAAGGTTCGACATCAAGGTCTTTGTTCCAGCTCCAGGCCAAGGTGCAATTGCGATTGTATGCAGGAGAGACAATCAGGAGCTTATCACATTATTAAGGACTATTGAAGATCCTCAATCCAAGATCGAAGCAGATTCTGAGCGAGCGCTGGTATCAAAATTAGAGGCAGGGTGTAGGTTTCCTGTAGGGGCAGTCGCCGTTAGTAAGCCACGGCAGAGCACGTTCACCTTATATGCTAGCATATTTTCTCCTGACGGCAGAAAGAATATTAAGCTGAAGAAGAGCGGGGACGCGATACATCCCGCCGACGTAGGAACTGCACTAGCAGATATGCTTCTCAAAAAAGGGGCTAAAGAGTTAGCTGCAGGTTGGCGCAATGCAGTAGAAGATTGGAACAAGAAACTATGAGGACGAATAAAGTATTCATATGCGGTGCGGGTCCAGGTGATCCGGAATTAATTACTGTTAAGGCAATGAAACTCTTGAAGAGTTGCGATGTAGTATTTTATGACAGACTCGTGAGTAAAGAAATTATTGATCAAATTCCATCCAAATCAAAGACAATTTTTGTAGGAAGATCCGCAGGGGATGCAGCAAACCATCAAAACTATACTAACAAGCTGATGGTCGAACATGCTAATCAAGGAAAGAGAGTTCTGAGATTAAAGGGTGGGGATCCGTTTATCTTTGGCAGAGGAGCAGAAGAAGCTGAATATCTATTCAAGCATAATGTAAAATTCGAGATAGTTCCCGGGATTACGTCGGCTATCGGATCCGCTGCATATGCTGGAATCCCATTGACGCACCGACGTTTCTCTTCGTCAGTAGCGATAGTTACTGGGCATGAAGACCCATCAAAAAGCGAGCCAAGTGTCAACTGGAGCGAATTAGCCTTCGCAGTAGATACACTAGTTATTCTTATGGGTATAGAGCAGCTATCGCGAATCACCGGTATTTTGATAAATTCAGGAATGAAAAAAAATACAGAGGTGGCAATTATCGAAAATGGAACTACCAGAAAGCAGAGAGAAATAACAGGGAACTTGGGTAATATAGTAAGGAAAGCTCATAGCGCAAGAATAGAAGCGCCAGCAATCATTATTTTCGGAAAGGTAGTATCGTTGCACAAAAAGCTTGCCTGGCTTAACAGGTCATAAGTATATCTATGCCGTCCAGTTTGGATCGGAAAGTACTGGCGATAACAAGGAATAATCTCGAGGCTCAGGAGTTCTCTGATCTCGTCGCTTCTGAAGGTGGGAGAGCCATTCCGTTGCCTACAATTGAAATTGTACCAAAGGATCCGTCAGCTGTTGATGAATTTATTAATGCAGTAAATAAAAATGAAAATGAGTACTGCGCATTTTTAAGCCCTCAGGCGGTTGATGTATTGTTTAATCATGCAGATAGAATCTGCAAAACTGATGAACTCGTTTCCGTGTTGAATTCCAGAATTGTTGTAGCAATCGGGCCGAAGACTAAGCAAAGATTGGTAGATCATTTGATTGATGTCAAAATGGTTCCAGAACGGTATTCGTCAGTAGGGCTCGTTGAACTGTTCTCTAAGATGGAAAACCCAAACGGGAAGAAGATCATCATCCCTAGAAGTGAAGCGTCAAATGAATTCGTTGAAATGGCTCTGTCCGCTCTGAAAATGGTAGTGAATCTATTTTTTCTTTATACGGTACGTACTTCGGAAATAACCCCCATATGGAACGATTTTATTTTACTTTTGGAACAAAAAAGGGTAGATGCAATTGTATTTACGAGTGCATCAACTGTTAGATGCTTCTTTGAGATCGCTCAGAATATGCCACATAATATTTCATCCTTGCTGAAAAATGTTAAAGCTGTTATAGCTATAGGCCCAATGACTAACGAAGAGTTGAAGAAGAGGGGCATTCAGTCCTTTGAGTCGAGTGAGCACACAATAAGGGGTACAGTGGACCTTGCAAGGATCATCTTGGGAAAATAGGAGACTGTCCATCCTTTTTCATTTTGAGCGCTGCAGTCACTAGAAGAAATTTATTTTATTGCACTAGTCTATTATAATTTTAGAGCGCTATTGAGCCTGTCCCTTCGGTGATATCAACAGAACGTATGATAAAATAAGACGGTATTCATAATATTGATCAGCTGTGGTAGATTCCTCAGTCTCGATAAGAGATAACTTGCTAATCCACTACATCGTCAGTTGTTGTCTCCGAATTTAACCAGTCATAATTTTAATTCTCTTGTTTTATTGTTTCATAGTGATTAAAATTGTAATAATTTTTTTGTAAAACAGTTGTCAAGAACATTCTAGGATTGGTACTTCTTCTAGTCCTTAGTCGCTAGTCGTAGGTGTCTTTATCGTAGTAGTTGGCGCAAAACTAAAGGCACTCGTCATTTAGTTATAGCTTTTCTTTGGGATTCTTTCATATGGAATCTCACATCTCATCTGGAATCCACAAGTAAAACATGAGACTCTTTCACAGAAAAGTGTGAAAGTAGTAATATCCCAGACAGTAATCAATAGTAATATACCATATATCGCTTAGATTTACCAAAATAACCTCTAATAAAGATCTCGTCGATTGCTTTTTCCATAAGTCTATTTGAATAAGTTCATCAACTTTGATAAATTTAACGCTTTCGCTAAAATATTCACGTTATTATTACTAATGTTCCATTTTTGGGTCAATGCCTACAATTCCTCCAGTTTATTTGCACTCTGCTACTCACGTTGAACGCAGCTTATCGAGAATCCTCTGTCACCTTTTTCTGTCTAAATTCAGGTTAATTGCTTGCTAAATCTCCGATAACAGACGCTAGCAAGATGTAAACAGAGTCCCTAGCAAAAACCGCGAATAATATAGCGTTCGCGGTGGATTTAGTACAAAATTCGCGGATATACTGCGAATTCGCTGGCGTCCGCGCCCTGTCCACTGTAGTACATCTAGTTAGGTTCATGTATCAGTTCGCACCCATATTCGCGAACGAAAGTGATGCGTTCGCGCGAACAATTGTTATGCATCCGCGAACTGGCTCTCAGTCCTATATAGGGTTCACAAGATTTGAGAATAATGCCTAAGAAAAATAACATTTCATTGCCAAACAGAGAAGGATTATATAGAATGATAGACAGAATTCATTATCTCATGGATCGGATAGAACCGCCGAAATCCGACGAAAATTTACAGGCCTAGACATCCGACGGAGACTTTACAGAACCTAAACCCAAAATATATATAAAACATAACGGTGTTATAATAACATAATGGCTACTAAAGAACTCAATATGGATTATAGCAAGTACGACTTTAAGGATTCTACTGAACTCTATGTCTACCTGAGCAAGAAAGGATTGTCTCGGGGTACTGTTGAAGAGATCAGCAGGCTAAAGGGTGAACCAGATTGGATGAGAGACTTTAGACTGAGGTCCTATGATGTATTCATGAGCAAACCAATGCCGAACTGGGGTGGTGATTTGTCGAAAATTGATTTTCAAAATATCTATTATTACGCAAAGGCGTCTGAAAAGCAAGGCAAAAGCTGGGATGATGTCCCGGAATCCGTCAGAAATACCTTTGAGAAACTTGGTATTCCAGAAGCAGAAAGAAAGTTCCTCGCTGGTGTAGGTGCGCAGTACGAGTCCGAGACAGTATATCATAATTTGAGAGAAGACCTTCAAAAACAAGGTGTAATATTTATTGATACGGATACGGCACTCAAAGAACAGCCAGAACTTATGAAAAAGCATTTTGGAAAAGTCATTCCACCCGAAGATAATAAATTTGCGGCATTGAATAGTGCTGTTTGGTCAGGTGGGTCGTTTATTTATGTTCCTCCGCACGTCAAGATTGACCTTCCACTACAAGCATACTTTAGAATCAACGCTGAAAATATTGGTCAATTTGAAAGAACCTTGATAATTGCTGACGAAGGTGCTGAGGTCCATTATATCGAAGGCTGTACTGCTCCAGTTTACACTACAGAATCGCTGCATTCTGCAGTTGTAGAACTAATTGCAAAGAAAGGAGCCAAGATAAGATACACAACGATTCAAAACTGGAGTAAAGATGTTTACAACTTGGTAACAAAGAGAGCGTATGCGTATGAGAATGCCACCGTTGAATGGATTGATGGAAACCTCGGTAGCAGATTAACCATGAAATACCCTGGTGTGTATATGCTTGGGAAGAATGCTCATGCCGAAGTCATATCAGTGGCTTTCGCTGGTTCTGGTCAACATCAAGATGCTGGCGCAAAAGCAGTACACTTGGCCCCAAACACAACTTCCAGAATCACAAGCAAGTCAGTTAGCAAGGATTCTGGTAGAACAACCTACAGAGGCCTGCTTCATGTAGCAAAGGGTGCTACAGGAGTGAAGTCAAATGTCAGATGCGATGCATTATTGTTAGACGAGAACTCGAGGACAGATACATATCCGTACGTCGAAGTAAATGAAGATGATGCCACAATCTCCCATGAAGCAACTGTAGGAAAGATCGGTGAGGATCAAATCTTTTATCTAATGAGCAGAGGATTTTCAGAATCTGATGCCCTTTCTCTGATAGTTGGTGGCTTTATGGAACCGTTCACTAAAGAATTGCCAATGGAATATGCAGTAGAGCTAAATAAACTTGTAAAGGTTGAAATGGAAGGCTCCGTCGGTTAGAGAGAACCACTTCGCTTCTTTTTTTCTCAAAGGCGCTGAGTGAACCGTTGATTTTATCTTCTATTAATAGCGATTATATCAATAATATAACAGAGGAAAATAGAGAGCCCACCTGGCTAGGCGAAATAAGAAGAGAGGCGTTTTCGAGGTATACTGCTCTCCCAGCTGAGGTCTCTCCGCTTTATTCAAAATATTCTGATGTAAATCGTCTTAGAGCAGAAAGTGTCCGGCTATCTGACCAAACGACTAGATTTCAACCGTACGAAGAGCTACGTGAAAGGTTGAAGGAACCAGAGCAAGGTGCTAGTGTTTTGCGAATAGGATCTTCGATAAATAATATGGTTATCCCAGAACAAATTTCTCAAATGGGAGTTATTATTTTGGACCTTAAAGAGGCAGTGATAAAACACGAGGATCTTATCAGAGGTTATCTAACCTCCAATCGCCTCAATTATAGTGAAGACAAGTTCCTCGCATTAGAAGTGTCAGCTTTCAATTCTGGTCTGTTTATCTATATTCCCAAAAATGTCATGATTGAGGATCCGATTAGAATTATTAACTCTTTGGCAGATGACGGGTCTTCTTCGATAGCGCGGGCTATTATTATTGCGGATGTTGGCTCTAAGGCCACTGTTGTCGAGGAGATATATGCTCCGCAGAGGGAACGGGATGAGACAGTTCAACAGGCATATTTTGAGTTGATTGAATCTCATGTTGGCCCCAACGCCCATCTAGAAATGGTAACCTTACAAGCTATGAGCAGAAACACTATTAATTTCTCCAATAGGAAGGCCTTCATTGAGAGAGATGGCAAAATGTCATGGTATCTTGGAATGTTTGGTGCAGAGATGTCAAGATACAAGGTTGACAGCATAATGAAGGGTGTAGGATCCTCGGCAGAGGATGTTGAAATTATATTTGGAATTGGGAATCAGTCATTTGACGTGACGTCGAATCTGATTCATTATGGAAGAAATTCAAGGGGTAGAGTACTCGTCAAATCCGTTATGAAAGATACTTCAAAGTCATTGTTTAAAGGCATGATAAAAATAGGCAAGGACGCGAAGGCTTCTGAGTCATATCTAGCGGGGCACGCAATCCTACTCGATAAGGGTGCAAAATCAGATGCAATTCCAGGCCTTGAGATTGAAACAAATGAAGTAAAAGCTACACATTCTGCATCAGTAGCGCAGATGGACGAAAACCAAATTTTCTATCTAATGTCCAGAGGACTAAATAGAGAAGGTGCAAAGCGCGAAATTGTTAGTGGCTTTCTTGAACCATTATCAAGGAAAATGGGCCCTGCTATTAGAGCATGGATTAATTACTTGATTGAAAACAAATGGGCTGGCAAATCCCTCATGCTTAAAACAGATGAAGCAATGGAACAGATTCTTGAAGTGGAAAAGTCTAGATACCGAGAGACACAGGATATTTTTGAGAAGCACTATAAATACAGATAGGTCTTGATGATAATGGCGCCCGAATGGATAAAGGCCTGTGAAGTGAGAGAATTGAACAATTCCGAGCCCGTAGGTTTTGATTTTAATGAAAAAAAAATACTGATATCAAAGATACACAATAAAGTTTATGCTACAGACAGAATCTGCACCCATGCGTATGCCGATTTGTCAACAGGGTTCATGAATGAGGACGAAGAAACAATCACATGTCCTTTGCATATGTCTTCTTTTAAACTGGAAGATGGCACTCCACAAAATCTCCCTGCAGAAGTGCCTTTGAAAACTTACAAAACCAAAATACAGAATGACTCGGTCTATATCTTAGTAGAATAATGTGATTAAAAACAGCATTGACTTTGTTGAACGAATAAGTATCTTGAATATTGTAACAAGGCTTGTTACCTGGAACTTAGAAACTTGATCTTATGCTCCTCACAGCAAAAATGTTCTATCCTTGAAACACCTCTGTTAGAATCTCCTTCTATATGTGGCCATCCACCATCCGAAAACTCCTTACCGCAATATGCACAACTTTTGTCTTCAGAACGTTCATTTGACATCCATTATTAATATTTGGAAAATTCTATTAAAACTTGCTAACATCGTAACTGGCCAACGTACCCGATTCGAGCACATGCACCCAATCAAGCATCTTTTTAGGCATTTTATAAAGAATAGTCTAAATACTCTTGCAAAAATCTCTAAAATATGGTAGTCCTACAGCTGATATGTGATAAGTGTCAAAAGGTCATCTTGGAAAAAGAAGGAGAATCTTATCTTGACGACGGCCGGTTTCCCATTTCCGAGGAAGAGGCTGCTATGCTGGATAAGGAACACAGAGGTCACGAATGTCATATTGAAGCTGTAAAAAAAGGAACGTAAATTTAGCTTCAGAGTCCGATATTTTACAAATAATATGTAAATTCCTTATAGAAGATTAGACGTGCTCTATTTTCTGAATGGAGGACGGAAACAAATAAATTTCATACCTAGCCTTTGGGGTCTAATGCATAAAAATACGTACGCAAATGTTCCGACACTGTCGGCAATTGCAATTTCAGCAATACTGCTTACATCCTTCACTATGGTAGGGATGCAGTTATCACAACATGCGTTGGCTCAAAATGCAACAAGCGCAGCACCAACAAATGCAACAAGCGCAGCACCAACAAATGCAACGAGCGCTGTAGGTCAAAGCTTCGTGTGGCAAGGAACAGCCTCCTCCCAAGTAAGCCCATTAGCAGGTCATGCGAAAGAATATGTCGCAGCGGTCCTCAAACCAAGAGATGACGGTGCAGTATACTCAGGTGTGCTCACCTATACCGCAAGCAAAGGTGTAAATGTTGAGATCTGGCACGCTTACAGCCCTGGGAATACATCAGCACTTGCATCAAAGACCTTTGGAGCTTTGAAGACTGCAGACTACAATGGTAAGGCTATTGCTCTGGTTGACCTGTCTCCATCTGGAGCTTCAGGCTCGATCCCATTCTCTGGCAATGCTGTTTTACTGCATGCAACTTCGCCATTTACTGTGACCTACACTGTGAACGCA
>CAKOFP010000070.1 GCA_933226995.1 Candidatus Nitrosopolaris rasttigaisensis
AAGTCTATATTGAAGAAAAAGAATTAAATTCTAACGTGGTTGGTAGGGATCTGATTCTTTTAGACGACATGATAAGCACCGGCGAAAGCATTGTAGAAGCTTGCAGATTTCTAAGGAGGTACAAACCCAACAAAATTTATGCAATTTGTACTCATGCATTGTTGATCGGAGATGCGACAACTAGAATCAAAGCCGCTGGGGTAGAAGAGATCATTTCGACCAATTCGGTACCCGGGATTAATGCGAAAGTCGACCTCGCCCCTCTTGTATCTACTCAACTTAAGGCTATGATTGACACGAAGAAGAAGTTACGGTCATAATGTATCGAAATCTACGCGGCGCCGACAACAATAACTAGTGATTATGACAAGAAATACAGGAGTCTACTATTCAACGTAAAAAGTATATACTATACGCGCTGAGAATAACAAGGGGCATTTACAAGGACAGTATGGTTGATATGAAGTTGATTTTTCTTGGAACCTCTGCTGCGGCTCCAACAGCAGAGCGCGGTTTATCTTCAGTCGTGATAAAAAGGGGAAATGAATTATTGTTATTTGATGCCGGTGAAGGCATGCAGCGAAATTTCATAAGGGCTGGTTTAGGAATGAATAAACGAATGAAAATTTTTATAACGCATATGCACGCAGATCATTGTGTCGGCCTGCTCGGGCTCTTACAAACAATGTCTTTGCAAGGAAGAGTAATGGCAGTCGATATATATGGGCAAGGAAAATTATCCGAATTTGTCAAGGAAAACATGCGAATAGTAAATTTCAGGTTACTATTTGATATCAATATGCATATAATTGATTACGAGGGTGTTGTAGTAAAGGAGAAAGATTACCAAATAACTTGTTGCGAATCAAAGCATTTAGTTCCTTCATTTTCCTACTGTCTCGCTGAATTCGATAGACCAGGAATTTTTAACATTAGTGAGGCTAAACGGTTCCATATCCCAGAGAGTGAGCTTTATAGCAAGTTGCAGCACGGTCAGGACATTATCTATGAAGGGGAATTGATAAGGTCCAGCCAAATGACTGGACCTGCGAGGGCTGGCAGAAAAATAGGAATATCTGGTGACACAAGACCCACCCTTAAATTGCGAGATTTCTTCAAGAATTGTGACCTGCTCATCTACGAATCGACGTACGGTCATGATAAATATCAGAAGGCGGTCAAAAATTTTCATTCTACAGCGAGAGAAGCAGCTATACTGGCACGGGAATCAGAGGTAAAAAAATTGTTCCTTACTCACTTCAGCACGAGATATGAAGAAACATCTGGATTAATTAATGAAGCAAGAGCTATCCATGAAAACGTTGAAGCTGCAGAAGATCTGAAGGTAGTCGACATTCCATACAGCGAGTCTGATTGATCATACCTGGGTCAGTATGGCTGGCTACAGTTATGGAATTTGAATTTTGAATCAGAATCGATGGTTTGAGTAAAACCAGCTTCTACATTTTTAGGATCTATGCAATTGCTTATTTGATGAGTCGCATTCACATCTTAGTTCCGCAGTGTCATTGAATTTTACTTGATTCTGTTAAAGGCATAATTCCGTTAACTCCCACAACGATAGTACTTGTGTTTAATAGTATAACTCTGTAACCAGTAGGGTTAAAAAGTGCTATATCCGTGATCGCTGTTGAGTTATTGGCATTGGCCAGCAATCCAGACGGTGAGAGACTGGCATAATACATGCACATATATCCTGGCTTCGACAATTCTTTGACTATCCCCAATTTTGTCGGCTTGAGATTTGTGAGCTGGCCGACAAGTATTTCCACAGAACTTTGAAAATTCGTATCGCAGGGAAGTTTTGCAGTCAAATAGCCGTTCATTATCTTGTACGGCGTCGAGTCGTAAATATGTATAAAGTCTTTTGGAGGGAGAATCTGATGTGATAGCAGAACTGTATCGGAGTCCCTAACAAGCGCAATTCCAGAATTTGTTCGAACATTGCTATTATTTTTTGCCGTGCTGTTACGAATTTGATCAATTGCGGAGGCCATCAATGCTTTCGGACTCATGAAAGAGCCCATTACGGATTCAATAGTCTGATTAGAGACCCCTCCTTTCGCTGTAAAATGTGTGGCATTTGTCATGTCCTTTACCCCTTGTTGTGCTATTGCCATGGGCGGAAATTCGTCTATCGGAGAGACTGACTTTGACAATAATAATAATATGCTGATGATCGTAAAGCTGAAAACTCCGACATAGTTCGCTACTTGGTATCTGCCCATGATTGGGAGTAATTTTCTTTGCCGAGTAAAAAAGAATAAGTGTCATATTTTATTGATAGATATCTTACTTACTTTCAGTATCAAAAACGCATTGGACGATTCTTAGAAAACTTTGAAAAAAGGATCTGATGAGTCCTACTATACAAAAGACCACGGAACAGGTAGTGGCGTCAAATTTTAAAATCGGGGTTTCAATCGTTTCTTCCTCCAGTATAATAAAATTCAAAATATGGCTAATAGCTAATGCGTATATAGATGTACGGAGGCTCATTCGAAATGCCAAAATCCACCGCGTGTGGCGAAGTGAGTCCAGGCGAGCTATCAGAAAATTTTACTTGTCCTAAGTGTAAAACTGAAATAATTTGGCGTTGCGAACAGCGTAAAGGAAAGTTAAATAAATATCAATGTGTTGGATGTGGTTATAGAGGTCAGTAGTGATTCATCAGCTGATGAGATTGATAAACCTGCTAATAGTTGCCTTTTGATCGGATTGCAGCCGATCAAAAGACTCTATAAGTTCCTTTTCTAGTCCGATCTGAGCTGAAATCACCGAACGCAGTTTACTGATATCCATCGGAGTAATACCTTCGATTGAACCTAGGGTATACGCACGGACATACTCATTGATAATTTTGCATGCGAAAGATGGAAAGAATCTGATTAGCAATAAAATCCCTTCCCGCATTATTTCGTAGTCAGGAGTACCACTTGGAAGAGATCTAACATATGACTCTAACATTTTCGTTCTGCTAGGACCTATCTCTTCAATAGAAGAAGCAACAAGAAGCCCTGTTTCGCTCAATTCATAGAATGGGACACCCTCCATCTGCAAAGCTTTGGGACCGCGTCGCAACGGCAATCTACCCCCTTCGACGACAACACCTGATGGGATTAACACTTCGTCAAGATCTCTGAAAATTCCAGAGTATATGTTTTGCCATAAAATGCCGTGTCTATCGGCAATAATATGTGCTATAGAAGTCCTTGTTCGTAGCTCCGGGCTCCGCTCTGTCGCAAGATGAGCTATTATTCCTCGCTGCCTTCTTGCCTCCCCAGTAATCTTGTTGCTTCGAGTCTTAAAGGTATCAAATATTGCAATATTACACTTCTGCGATTTCAACGAGCGTCGGGTCCTCCTATAAACGACACTTATGATAATATTTTAATCTGTTGGTTTTGGGATATAATTCTGATGAAGAAATACCATGTTAGAAATTCCAAACATAATCCAATTTGCAAATAACATATCCCAACACTAAAATGCTAATTGAAATTGAGGGTTGAGCGCTCTCGACAGGAAGGCTTATAACGCTACAAGCCACCACCATATCAAGGAAAATTTGCAATTCAAAGACGGGCTAACGTTTGACGACGTTCTCCTAGTCCCTAAAAGATCTGCAGTCATATCAAGATCTCAGACAGATCTTAGAACTAGACTTTCTACTAATATTTCGCTGAATATCCCATTGATCAGCGCCAATATGGAGACCATTACAGAAGCTGGGATGGCCATTTCGCTCGCGAGGGAAGGTGGTATCGGGATTGTTCACAGGTTCATGACAATCGAAGATCAAGTAGATGAAATTCTCAAAGTGAAGCGTTCTGAATCAGTCGTTATCGAGCAACCTTATACTATTAAGGAGACTACGAGCGTAAAGGATGCAAAAAAAATGATGACAGATTATGGGGTATCAGGACTTCTCGTAGAAGAAGACGGAAAAAGACTTGCCGGCATCATTACGCAACGAGATATCACATTGGAAAAGAATAGTAGCAGAAACGTTGCGGACTTGATGAGTAAGGATGTGATTACAGCGAAGGAGGGCACCACTATAGAACAAGCCAAGGAAATCCTGCACAATCACAGAATCGAAAAGCTGCCGGTTGTTGATGAGACACGGCGGATCGTCGGTCTTATTACGAGCAAAGATATATTAAAAATGGAGCAATATCCATACGCTTCTAAAGATAAAAAGTGTAGATTACTCGTTGGCGCCGCGGTAGGTGTAAAAGGTGATTATTTAGAACGCACCGAATCGCTCCTGGAAGCTGGCTCTGATGCGATTGTCGTTGATATTGCAC
>CAKOFP010000071.1 GCA_933226995.1 Candidatus Nitrosopolaris rasttigaisensis
ATAGCAAAGCGCCCTCGCTTTTCTGCCGGTTTCTCTCCTCCACAATCTCATCTGTCATTACCTGTGGTGTTTGTGTTTTCGGCGATTCAGATATTATGAGCGTCGTCCAGACGCAGGTGACAACCCCAAGTAATGGGAATGGCCAACTTTTTGAGAAACCAGAGTGCAGGGACCAAAAAATGCTTGATTGCATATGGAGAATACTAAATTTGCACTTTACTCTGGACACAATCTTTATAAATTGTGTTGCAGCAAGCAGTCTGTCGAAAATGCCTGATGCTAACGGTGAAGAGTATACTGTAGATTCTTCGCAACTACAAGTAAATGTTCCAAGCGCAGCAGTTGTCATGCTGCTATAGATACAGCTCTGCACATTGTTTTAGCAGGGCGTTGTTTGAAAAAGAAATAGGTGAACTGTGTAAATGGTAGAAATGATCGGCGCAAAAGCTTTGATCCATGCTCTCGAAAAGGAGGGGGTGGACATAGTGTTTGGACTGCCAGGTGGGGCGAACCTGCCTATTTATGACGCCCTCGTTGATGCCAACTTTAGACATATACTTGTCAGACACGAACAATCGGCATCTCATATGGCGGATGGCTATGCGAGAATAAAGCGAAAGGCAGGGGTATGTTTTGCAACTTCAGGTCCCGGCGCTACAAATCTTATTACAGGCATCGCTACTGCACATGCTGACTCTTCTCCAATGATAGCTGTAACAGGACAAGTGCCGCTGGCAATGATTGGCAAGGATGCTTTCCAAGAGACAGATATTATTGGTGTTGCAAATCCCTGCACAAAATATGCCTTCCAACCCCGGTCTGCACATGAAATCCCAGAGACGGTAAAAAAAGCGTTTTATATTGCTGAAAGTGGAAGACCAGGACCTGTACTGATAGATATCCCGAAGGACGTACAGCAGTCGAGCGCTGATATGAACTTCCCAGAACTTATAAAAGTAAGAGGGTACAGCCCGGTGGTAGATGCGGACCTTTCTCAATTAGGCAAGTCAGTGGAAATTTTGCTTAATGCTGAGAGACCCATAATAATGGGCGGAGGGGGTGTCATTCTCTCGGGGGCTTTTTCTGAATTGCAAGCAGTTGCAGAGATATTGATGGCTCCGGTGGTGACTACGTTTAAGGGTAAAGGATCGTTTCCTGAAAATCATCCTCTTGCTATGGGTCCAATTGGGATGCACGGACACGCAGAGGCCAACAAAATGATTTTGGAGGCAGATTGTATATTGGCAGTGGGCGCAAGATTTTCAGACAGATCAGTTGGAAGGTACGATGAATTTGGAAGGGGTATGAGCATCATACATATGGATGTCGACCCTGCCGAAATTGGCAAGAACAAATCAGTAGATGTAGCAGTTATCGGAGATGTAAAGTCGTCTCTGAGAACCCTTGTCAAAATGCTCTCAAAGGTTATAGTAAAAAAAGACCAAGATAACCCGTGGGTGAGGAGAAGAAAAGAACTTATCGATCATTATGCAGAGACACTAAAGGATTATCCAAGAGATCTTACAGCCAGAAAAGCATTAAAAAAACTTAGGGAAATATTGCCGGCTAATTCGATTGCGACTACTGAAGTGGGCCAATGTCAGATGTGGGCATCGTTACACTTTGACGTTATATCTCCTGGCACTTTTTTTAGCTCAACCGGACTTGGGACTATGGGCTTCGGCTTTCCTGCTTCGATTGGTGCAAAGGCTGCTAGGCCAGTAGTGCCTGTGGTCGATATAGCTGGCGATGGGTCATTTAATATGACGGAGAACTCTCTTGCCGTGTCTGTGCTGGATAACTTACCTGTAATTGTCTTTTTAATGAATAATTATATGCTTGGGATGGTGGCTCAATGGCAGAGAACATTTTATAACAGACGCTATAGCGGGGTCCACCAGCGTAACTGCCCAGATTATGTAAAAATTGCACAAGCGTATGGCGCACAGGGTATCAAAGCTCAGTCTTTGTCAGAGTTGGAAAAAGCAATCAGATCAGCTCTCAAGATGGAAGTTGCAACCGTCATTGATATTATCATAGACCCTGAGGAAGATGTTTATCCTTTCGTAATACCAGGCACAGGTCTCAAAGACATGGTTACAGGATAGTGAAATAGTTGTGGTAACTACAACTTTACCCAGCACCCCGACAGCGCCAACTCCAACTACTACCCTAGCTGAAAAAATTGGGGGTTGGCATATATTGTCCGCTCTGCTAGAAAATAAACCCGGCGTTCTGTTTAGGGTGACGAATCTTTTTCGGGCCCGGAATTTTAACATTGAGAGTATAACTGTAGGTTCCACCGAACAACCCGATCTCTCAAGGATGACAATTACACTTAATAGTGACGAAAGAACGCTTGATCAACTCGCAAAGCAGCTTAGGAAGTTAATTGATGTGGTAGAAGTCAAGGTACTTGACACAGATAAAACAGTTTATCGTGAGCTTGCCTTGATAAAAATGAATGCAGGAGACCCCACGACGAGAATGGAAATAACCAATTTTGCATCTATTTTTAGAGCAAATATACTCGATATCGGAAAAGAGACAATTACCGTTGAGCTTACTGGAACGCCTGACAAAATCGAGGCGTTTAAGAATCTTGTCGATCACTTTGGAATTACACAGCTGGCCAGAACGGGCGTTTCTGCTCTCCCGAGGGGTGCAGAACTTTAGATGTTAGGCGCTGACAGTAAAGTAAGAATATTTGATACAACGTTAAGAGATGGTGAACAAACACCTGGGGTTTCAATAACCCCTGAGCAGAAGGTGCAGATTGCGATTAAACTTGATGAGCTTGGAATTGATGCTATTGAGGTCGGCTTTCCTGTCGTGTCCCACGGAGAAGCAATTGCAATCAAAAATATAACCAAACAAGGATTAAAAGCAGAAATTTGTGGCTTGGCCCGCACCATAAAATCAGACTTAGATGCTGCTATAAATTGCGACTTAACCTACGTCCACACTTTTATTGCAACGTCAGATATTCATATGCAGTTTAAGTTAAAAATGGATCGACAACAGGTGCTGGAAAAGGCTGTATGGGCGGTAGAATACGCCAAAAAACATGGTGTTGAGGTAGAGTTTTCTGCTGAGGACGCAACACGATCCGATCGAGGATTCTTAAATCAAGTTTTCATGGCCGTGGCGAATGTTGGTGTTGATAGATTAGACATTCCGGATACAGTAGGCTACGCTACTCCCCAATATATCGAACAGCTTGTCAAAGATGTAAAGGCATACACTAGGCTTCCGATTAGCATGCACTGTCATGATGATTTTGGTTTGGCGGTAGCTAACTCGCTATCGGGAATTAACGCGGGTGCAGATTGCGCCCATGTGACAATAAACGGATTAGGTGAGCGAGCAGGTAATGCATCGCTTGAGGAATTTGTTATGGCACTTCAATGCCTCTACGGTAGGAAACATAATATCAAAACTGAGTTGCTATATGAGACTTCTAAATTCGTATCAAATACGATGGGAATAATTGTCCAACCAAACAAAGCAATAATCGGTGAAAACGCCTTTGGTCACGAATCTGGTATTCATACCCACGGTATTATAAATAATCCGCTTACCTATGAACCAATTAGTCCTGATCTTGTGGGTAGAAAAAGATGGATGCAAGCAGGTAAACACGCTGGTGCCCACGGAATAAAGGCGATGCTGGAGGGTTTTGGCATCGGGCCGACAGAGAAGGAACTTTATGACATTGTGGAAAAGCAAAAGAACCTTGCTGACAAGGGGAAATCTATCACCACCGCAGATCTCCTGTCTATAGCGGGCGAGGTTATGCGTAATAATAAATTCGAGGAGAAATTCAAACTCTATGATTTTCATATTGTTACAGGGATGAATATAATACCGACCGCTGTAGTTAGATTAAATACGGACGGCAAGGATTTCATTGCCTCAGAAATTGGGGTTGGGCCTGTCGATGCTGCTCTGAAAGCGATACAAAAGATTGCAGGAGAAATGGCTAATATAAAAATCCGGGAATACCGACTAGATTCTATCACTGGGGGCTCGGACGCATTAGCTGAGGTGTCCGTGAAGGTGGAGGACAAAAACGGCAACGTTGTTTCAGCAAGAAAAGCTGGTGAGGATGTCGTGGTTGCTTCAGTTCAGGCTATGATGGATGCGATTAACAAAGTTATGTTGCAAAAAGTGCTCTATTCAAAGAATTAAAGTTTATACCTTGTTAAATAAATTGATTGTTGATTGGGAAGGTATAACGTTGCGCTAATAGCGGGTGACGGAGTAGGCCCAGAGCTCACTTCATCTGCGAAAACGATACTTGAAACGATAAACGACAATAGTAACATTAAATTTAATATAAGAAATGTAGATGCAGGTGACGGGGCTCTAGCCAAATACGGTAAAGCCCTTCCACAATTCAGCTCTGATGTAATACAAAAGTCACAAGTATGTTTAAAAGGACCTGTGGGAGAGAGCGCTTCAGACGTGATCCTCGTTTTACGACGGCTGTACGATCTGTACGCAAATGTTAGACCGGCAAAGTCCTATCCTAATATTCCAAATCTTTCAGCCAATGTAGATCTAGTGATAATAAGAGAAAATACGGAGGACGTTTACTTAGGATGGGAATTTGACGCTGATGAGAATACAGTGGTAGGGCTGAGGGTAACGTCCGAAAGGGCGTCTAGACGAATTGCAGAGTACGGCTTTAAAACAGCGATGTTTCGGAATAAAAAGAAGAGACTTGTAACAGTACATAAGGCCAACGTCTTGCGCAAGGGTGATGGATTATTTGCAAGAACCTGTAAGTCAATCGCTCAAAATTATCCCGAAATTATCTATAGCGAATTATATGTAGATACGTGCGCCATGAATCTGATCCGGAATCCACAAGAATTTGATGTTATTTTGACAACGAACCTATACGGTGACATATTGTCAGACGAGGCCGCGCAGGTAGTAGGGGGGCTTGGATTGGGCCCAGCCGCTAATATTGGGGAGTCTTTTGCGTTGTTCGAGCCGGTTCATGGTGCCGCATTCGATATAGCTGGAAAAAATATAGCAAATCCATCTTCTATTTTATTATCAATAAAGATGATGCTGGAGTGGCTATCAGACAAATATCGTGATAGGGACGCATTTAAAGAGGGACAGCGCATAGAATCCGCTATGATTATGCTGCTAAGAAAAAACAGAAAAACCAAAGATATCGGCGGGAAACTTACTACTACCGAATTTACGAAGCTACTATCTCTATCAATGTACTAAGGCGGTTCCGTGTGACTATCATTCCGTGGATTGTCACAGCATTTTGGCGATAGTTGCTCCCAGGCAATTAGCATAAAGACGAATGGAATATTCATAACTGCAGGTGCAAATAAAGCCGGCTGAAACGCTGTGACACCGAGCTTCTGACCCATCATTTTCAGAAAAGGGGTGGAGCAACGGTGAAAACCAAGATTGGGAACCCTTTCTTCAGCAACTGAGAGGAAGCTAATTTTATTTATATTTTGGCAATCAGACCTAAAAGATTTTGAGATGTACAATTACCTTGAACCTTTCAAAAAGTAAAAATTTTGTTTTAGCAGAAGAAATGTCGCAAACTTGGATCTGCAATGAGCAAATCGGTGAGGTCAGAGTTTATCTAACCGTATATAAATCAAAAGTATGCATCAAAAGACTTGTATCCCCGGCGCTGATGGTGTCATGAAATGCCGAGTGGTCCAATGCATGACTCATATGATCATTGTTTTTTTCGAAAATAGAGGAGCCAAACCGGGATAGCGCATATATAGAACAGTTTCACACTCGATCGCTATGTCTGCCAAAAGATGGCTGGATGCACACGTAAAAATCGATCCAATAAAAAACCAATCCGTCGCAGTGATCGGCTACGGTATTCAAGGTCGTGCCCAAGCGAGCAATATGAAAGATTCAGGAATCGACGTAATTATTGGTCTGAGAAAAGATGGCAAGACCTGGAAATTAGCACAGCAGGACGGTCACAAAGTAATGGGTATATCAGAAGCCGTAGCTGGCGCCGATATCGTCCATATTTTGATTCCGGACATGGAACAGGCAGATACGTACTCCAAGTATATTGCCCCATATATGACAGAAGGAAATGCACTTAGCTTTTCTCATGGAGCGGCGATTCACTGGAAATGGATAGTCCCCCCGAAAAATGCGGATGTGATCATGGTAGCCCCTAAAGGTCCAGGTCAACTGGTGCGAGAATTATATCAACAAGGTTTTGGCACCCCATCTTTGGTCGCAGTGCATCAGGATCATACAGAAAAAGCTTGGGATAGGGTGTTGGCAATGGCGAAAGGTATCGGTAGTACGAGACCAGGAGTTATTCAAACTTCTTTTAAAGAGGAGGTCGAAACGGACTGGTTTGGTGAGCAAGTAGATCTTTGTGGGGGCGCCCACTCTCTGGTGAAGGATGCATTTGAAACGCTAGTAGAGTCAGGATACCAACCCGAAGTTGCGTACTTCGAATGTCTTCATGAACTAAAATTAATAGTAGATCTTATTCAAAAATATGGGATTACTGGCATGTATAAACGTGTAAGTGAAACTGCCAGATATGGTGGATTGACCAGAGGTCCAAGGGTGGTTAATGAGGAATCAAGAAATAGAATGAAGGAGATTTTAAAAGAAATTCAATCGGGCCAGTTCGCAGAAGAGTGGGTTAACGTTTACAAGAAAGAGGGAAAAAATTCGTTCGCTCGATACATGAAAGAACTTGAAAATCACCAAGTAGAAAAGGTTGGAAAAGATATGCGCAAGATGATGTGGCCAAATTCGCAGGAGAATTAATACCCGTTGCTCAAATACGACGCTATTTGATGATCAAGTTTGGTGTACCACCCTAGGGCATACCTTTGATTATTGCATTTTCTCCGGATATCTTTATACACAATCCCAATTATTAGTGAAAAGAAATCATTTCTTGACTCCTAAAGTCCGGTTTTTGAGCCTCATATGGCTTCCATGACATTTTCTGCACCTTGTGGAAGAGATGGGATTTTTTACACCGCATTTAAAGCAGACTTTAAAGAACAGTCTGCGCTGCTGCGCTATCTGTTTCTTGGTAGCATCCGTAATCGGCAATATTTTCCTCGGCTACCCGTGGACAAAACCTTGATTTGTACCTTTCTATTTGTTTGACAAGCCAAAGCGAGTATTTGAACGAAGAGCCATATTCATTTCACTCATTATCTCCGAGTCTGGACTACAGCTCAGCCTGTCTCAACTTTGCGGGTGCTTACGTGAATATTACTGTCATCAGGTTATTCACAAAAACCTTTATTCATTTCAAGATTCGTATTGTAAAAAATCATGTCAGATCAAAAAACGGAGAATAGTTTTAAACTTTGGGTCTATCCATATCCTATGCGCGACTATTTTGAGATAGATCGTCTGATCGAAGATCTTGCCAAAATATATTCTACTGCATGTGCTACTACCTGCTTTAAGCTATCGAAAACCAAGTTGCCCACGAAGGAAGAATTCCGGTCTAAAGTTGTAGAATTCATGGAACATTTCGAATATACATTGTCGACCTTTCCACAAGGCCCAGAAATCGATCAATTTAGGCATTACGCTAGGGGAATCCTTAAAAAGGAGATTGAAAAGGTGCTTCGAGGGGAAAACAAGGAAGTTGAACGACGTTACAAGTATTATGTAGAGTACAATTAGGGAGCCCTAATCTTGTCTGCATTCTCTTCGTAGATCTGAGGGATAGATCAGTCTGCCTTTACGCAAATGCTCTGTGAGCCCATATTAAATTCAAATTATCAACTCATTTGGTTTCAGGTTCTAGCCGCTAACCTAAGAGATCATGTGTCACATTATCAGAAAGGTTTTAAACTTGAGACAGGAGAGTTTCGATATGCGAATTACACTATCAGCAATTAAAGCAGACATCGGAGGAATCGGTGGTCATACTCGCCCAAGTGACGAACTGGTTGGGACGGTTAGAAGCTTTGTTGGAAGAAAGGCAAAAGATCTGTTAATCGACTATTATGTAGGTTACACTGGGGATGATATTCATATTATCATGAGTCATACTCTCAGCGTTGATAACGAAAGAGTCCATAAACTTGCTTGGGATGCATTTACAGAAGGGACTATAATTGCTAAAGAACAAGGGTTGTACGGGGCCGGCCAGGACCTCCTGAAGGATTCGTTTTCAGGTAATGTGAGAGGAATGGGTCCAGGCGTAGCAGAGATCGAGATGGAGGAGCGGCCAAGTGAAGTTTTTTGTATCTTTGCCGCAGACAAGACGGAACCTGGTGCATTTAACTTTCCGATGTGGCGTATATTTGTCGATTCAAGAAGTAATACGGGTCTCCTTATTAATGAAAAGCTGGCCGCTGGAGTAACTTTCAGGATAATGGATGTGATTGGTGGTAAGATAGCGGACCTAAAAATGTGGGAAGATAAGCCAGAACTCGAAGCAGCACTTATGTATCCTGGAAGATATGTGATACAATCAGTTTTTTCATCTGATGGAGAACATATTGTATCGGCATCGACTGACAGGTTACACAACATTGCTGGTACATATGTGGGGAAGGATGATCCAATAGCTATCGTGCGGACACAAAAGGATTTTCCAGCAACCGAGGAAGCAGGCAGTGCATTTAACAATCCTCACTTTGTCGCAGGAAATACAAGGGGTAGCCATCATATGCCGCTCATGCCAGTCAAATTGAATTCGGCAGCTAGCCTAAATTATTCCTTGCCAATTGTGTCATGCATAGTATTCAGCATGCATAAGGGGAAAATGACCGGTCCTCTTGACGGGTTTGGCACCACGGACTGGGATCTGCAACGAATGATGGCAGCTGAAAGAGCAATAATCATGCGTAACCAAGGATTCATTCACCCTGCGACGCTCGTGCCCGAAGAATTGGAATACAACAAGGGATATGAAGCAAGAATGTCAAAACTTAACAAGAAATTCAAGCCTCTAGTAGGAGAATCAAAACAGAACAAACACAACAACAAAGTACAGGAATAGTGGGGGCACATGAGGCTTCCTCTTATTATTATCAATTTTAAAAATTACCCAGAAATCTATGGCCAAAACACTATTGAGTTGTCGAAAGTAGCTCAGAAAGTTGCCAACGATACCAAAGTAGAGATTGTTTTGGCTCCGCCGCAAGCATCAATCGCCGCCGTAAGTCAGAACGTGTCAATCCCAGTTCTGTGCCAACATCTCGACGACGCCCCCGAAGGTGCCTCTACAGGCTTCTTCATTCCTGAAATGGCCAAATCCTTCGGGGCTAGTGGTTCGCTCCTGAATCATAGCGAACATAGACTAGGGAGACAAACCATCCGTAAGCTAATCGAACGTCTCCGCAGTCTGCAGATGACTTCGGTAGTTTGTGCCAAAACTCCTGACGAGGTAGCAAGTATTGCAAAGTTTCGCCCTGACTTTATTGCGATCGAACCTCCTGAATTGATTGGGTCAGGAAAAGCTGTTTCGAAACATAATCCCTCACTCATTACGCGTTCAGTAGAAGCAAAAGCCCGGTATTCTAGTTCTACAAAGCTAATTTGCGGCGCCGGAATTATGGAAAAAATCGATGTCAGCAGCGCAGCTCGACTTGGTGCAGAGGGGATTCTGGTAGCAAGTGGCATAATAAAATCAATCTCTTGGAGCGAGAAAATATACGAATTGGCTTCCGGATTTAACGACCAATAATCATTTGAAATTTCTTTGTACTGGAATGCTGTTCTAGAAAAGAAGCTTAAGTTCCTTTAAGACTAAACTCCAATTTCTTTTGCTAATTTGATAAGCTTCTTGCCATCTCCAGTGAGTTTGTTATATACCTTGTTCTTGACGACTTTTCTTTGGACCAATCCATTGCGTTGCGCTTTCAACAAAAGTTTATGACCATAACCATACGCTCCTAGCCTCTGGAGTAATTCTCGAGTCGGATATTCTGAATATCCTATAGTCTTTAAAAGTCTGACGATAGCTCTCTCTCTAACGAGCAGGCGCAATAATTGGACCTGTTTCACAATATCATGGGGATAAAGAAATTATTTAACCGTTACTAATGATTGGCAACAATGTATTTTATTTCTTATACATTTTAGTGTCAAGATCTCCGATCCAGTCTATGGAGGGTGCATTAGACCGCATATCGTGTTCGAATATTTGCAAGCCAGCTTCAGTCAAAGTCGAATTGTAGCAAAGTATCAGCTGTATTGTGACCAAGTACTTTTCACCTCAGACAGTCTAAGAAACCTGATATGAACAAAGATAAGCTAGTTACAAAAAAGGTCCAACATGCTTTTTGATAAAAAACTGTCTAATCAATAATTTGGAACGTTTGGATGTCAGGCGCTTATTCAATCATAACCTGGACTCTGTTCTTGTCGGATCTAATCCTTTGTTGATCTCGAGACAGGCCCAGTTCGCATCTTGGCCTCAATATCTGTTATAAGCTTGGTCATGTCAGGTTTGTGCGAGTTTAGATACTCGTGTCCCTTGTCCTTTAACCTTATTTGAAAAAGTCTCAAATCTCTGTGTTCATCAAAGAACTGCTCTATCATTGCAGTTCCGTGCCTTGTTGGGTTAATAAGCTGGTCAAAACATTCGATCGTGGCATTAACATCGCCTTTTTCTATAGATTCTTTCGCTTTTCCAAGGACTTCAATAATATCCCTTAACTGTTGTACAGGTGCAGATACTTCCTTGCTGCGACCAAAAAAACCAACGCGTTTAGCCACTCCTACTTTATCAGCAATCTCCTTAACTAATTCATAATACTCCTCTTTACTCGTGAAAAAACCATGGATTTCTTTCCTTTCTTTTCTTACAGTCAATCCTTTCATTGATAACCGCATAAAAGCGTCTTCGACTTCCGATTTGTCCATGCCTGTAACCCAGACGATTTTACCTACATGGTTGTAGCCTTGTCTTATAGACTCTAGGACTACAACTTCAATGATACGTCTAAAGCCTTCCTCTGCTTTCGCGTTTTCAAAGTCTCTATCGCGGACGGCTCGCTTTGCATATGATATATCTATCTCTATTGAACGCTTGAGAGCTTCCATGCCTTCATCTACCTTTCCGACAACCGTCAGATAGCATGCTTTGTTATACCATGACATTCCGTCGTTGGGATTAATATCAATTGCTTTTTCACACGCTTCGACAGCTTTCTCGTAACTATTCATTCTATAATACGCTAACCCTTTCAAATTCCACGCTTCCCCGTTATTGAGATCTACGTCTAGCGCTTTGTCGTATGAGGAAATGGCAACGGGATATTGACCAAGATGAAAATGCGCGTATCCTTTTTTAATCCACGAGTCTACATATTTTGGGTCAATTCTTAAGGCCAGCTCAAAACTACGAATAGCATCTTCTAACCTTTCGCTCGCCATTTGGTTTACGCCTTTCTGATACAGGTCACGCTTTTGGAACTCCGAATTGTCATCGTAATTCACATGATTTGTGGTTTCAGAAGCAGGGTTAGACCCCGGCTTAGGCTTCCTTCCCAGGAATTTGCCCATCAAGATTTATTGCTGTTCTCGCTGATAAATAGATTTGGAGTCTGTTTCATTTCCACAAGCATAATCTCCATATCTTTTTCCAGCCAACTCCGCTCGGTGTTTAGATTTTCCAAAAGCGACTGCAAAACGATTATTTAGAAGTACAGCGCCTATAAGTATATCTCGGGGTTATCTAAGTGAAATTAAATGAGGCTGACGTAGAAGGCTTGACGGGAAAAAGTTTTAGAATTATAATCAATAATGGAAAAGATGGTATCCTACAATCACAATTATGGAAGGAACTTGATCTGACTAGTCGTGATGGCTCACGGGTGGCCATCCGTCTTGAAAAAAGGTCCCTTATAAAGCGCGAGAAAATATTAAAAAACGGACGATGGACTTATAAACTTTTTGCCGTCAAATTGCCCGTAGGCACTAAAACTATCGAAGAGGCTCCCTGCCTGACATGTCCCGTCGAACATATGTGTTCAGTTGACGCTTACTATAGTCCTAATAGTTGTAACCTAATTGAAAATTGGACTTTAGTTTCTTTTGATTCTGCAACCCAACAGGAAGAACAGCATCAAAAACACCCTGTGCAAGAAATTGTCCCAGAACATCAAGTTGACCCAGTTAGAAGTAATGTAAATGAGGCTGAGCTGTTAGTCAGCGAGTCCAAATCATCCATGACAAAACAACAATCGAACAAGCTATTAAAAATTAACAAGAAATGAGGCAATCGTAGCACTTTGAATTTATCTATTTGATTATTTTGAAATTTTTTTACTAATTTTGAAATTCTATGTAGATATTTCCACCTTTTTCTAA
>CAKOFP010000072.1 GCA_933226995.1 Candidatus Nitrosopolaris rasttigaisensis
AACTAAATAAAATGATAGAGCTGTTAGCTGCTTGGGTACGTATTCTAGTAGACCTGTGGCTGTTAGGTCTATCTTTCAAGTGATTATTTCGTTTTCATGTTCTTGGGGTTAGGGTTAGGTTGTTTGGCTATCTTAAAGCGTTGACTCATTTCTACTCTTGTTCTTGACGTTGCCTGAGGCTTTGGCATCGATGCTTCTGCAGACGCAGTTACCATTTATTTTCTCTTCTCAGCACAATAATACTACCTCATGCATAAAATACATTCTATTGGATATTGTTTTTATGCTGAATATGTCCATGAAAAAAGTAAAGTATCAAAAAAAAATTGAATGTCTGAATCATATTGGAGAAGATCTTTAATTCCGTAGGGGATATTATATTAACTTGCATGATTATTTTCTATTATTATTTCATATCCAATCCTAACATCCCGGCATTTCCCCAATTTTCTTTTGAAACTTCATAGATTAAAATTCTTCCCTTTTCCTCTTGAGTTTTCATAATCCTCGCTGTCTCTTTCGTCAATACTTTAACTAGTTCTCTTTTCTGCTCAACAGACCTTCCTTGACTAATCGTAATTTGTATTACTGGCATATTTGTTAACTGTGCTCATATTATTTATGATTTCCATACACTCAAGTTTTAGTTATCATTCGGATTATGTTTGCATATTGTGGACGTCGGTTGTACTATTCTTGTTATCCAGTAAACGATTTGGTTACTGTACAAGTCTTGGTCTGACCGTTAGTACTAGATAAAGTATCTCCACTTGACCTTAACAGAGTTAAATAGGTGATTTTCTCGTCAACAAATCACACGATCCTGCTGTGGATGAGATTGGGTAACAGGAATCCCTGAGCCTGAGCCTGCAAGATTCCATTGATTTGCTTGATATACACCGCTAATATCACATTTAGAAATACCTCCTGATTCATGATTGATTACCGGAGACATAAGATCGCCATTGAAATTAGCATGACCTAGTCCTAGAATGTGTCCTATTTCATGCATAGCTATTTGCTTTAATTGGGCTGTGGTGAAAGTATTACCAAAGGCACTTGTTGCTATATTCACCAAGACACGATTTATGTAGCCACTGCCATCAAAGTAAGTTGTTGTCTGTCCTACTGTATCTCCATAACTGGATTTGCTACCAATAGTACTGCTGCCAGAAGGGGCGCTATTTTGGAATCCGACCATTATGTCTGCAATACTCTTTTTTCCAGAAACCTGTGTCAGTTTCAACCCTTTTACACTCTTCATCCATGTATCGGCAGCAGCATTAAGAGCTTGACGTTCAGCTGTATTACCACCGATTATCTTATATGTTAATTCTCCATTTGTAAGTTGGGAATTCCAGGCACAACAAACTAGTATTGAATGAGCGGGTGGGTGAAAGTGTTTGATATTACTATTGTTGTTTGCATGACCGCTGGTGGGAGGAGTATGATTATTATGATGATGCGATGTGGCTTCTGCGTATCTGATAGGCAAGAAAATATAATCATTTGGTTGCCGGGGCAGCATAGAAGCGGCTGACAGAATGAATAAAAAAGAGGCTATTATACCATAGAGATGTGCCTGCTTCACTAAAGGGATATTTTCATTGCTATATAATATGGATTTTTTAAAATATTACTGTATTCCTTCTAAGGAGTTAAACTATACTAAAAGACTCTGCTATTGGTCATCCATATATCATCCCTTGTAGAATTTACTAGTAGACTCGGCTGCTATTCCCTTACCTCACAAGTCCTCGTCTTGTAGATTCCTGACAATGCTTCTCAAAGTCTTTCTTTAGATGCGCATCATTTTCTGGTAGACTAAAAGATGGGTCAACTACGGCTGTATCTTTACGCAATTCAAGATATGGTTTAGGGAATCTTTCCTCATTGAAGATTACAGGTCGTCCCCTTCCTATTCGTCTTCTGTCCAAATTTGAAGATGTAGACATTTATCCATTTCAACACCTCTTCAATCACTCCACTAAGGTATCTACTTCTTAAGGAAGTCAATAACAAATTTATTGAAAAGCGTTGGGCTATTCATATGTACTGAATGACCGCAATTTTCAAGGAGAATTACCCTACAGTTTTTCATTTTTATGAAAGGATGAAGAAAGTTTACAGGAATCATTTGATCTTCTTTTCCCCAAATTAATAGTGTTTTGGCCTTGATTTTGTGCAAGCGGTCATTTAACCTAGGTGCATGTGCACTCCCACTGAAAGCGGACATAAATGCCTCTTTAGCTCTAGGCAATTTCAACCTCTGAAAAAACATTTTTGCGTAATTATAGTCAATAGATTTGACATTTTTATCTGTGCCTGAGAGATTTCTTCTTACTTGCTGCACAGTTTTTGCCTTCACAATATTGATATAATTATGTAATTCAGGTGTTCCCTTAAATGAAACAGGCAATGCGCCTGCAGGGCTTACAAGTACAAGTTTAGAGACTCTGAGCGGATAATTTATAGCAAACTCTGCTGCAATATGACCTCCAAGAGAATTACCAATGATACACAAAGAACGAGAATCTATTCTCAATCGCCTGATAAATTTTGATATAAACTTTGAGTAATATATTATATCGTAAGTTATTTTGGGCTTATCACTTAGGCCGAATCCAGGTAGGTCGAGTGCAATTACTTGAAGCTTGTGAGATGAAATTGCCTCAATGTTATTTAGCCAACTTTCTATTGAGCCACCTAAGCCATGAATCAGCAAGACAGGATCACCTTTGGATTCAGTGGCAAGGTAACGGACATGAACATTAGCTACTTTCAAATATTGAAAATGCATATTTAGCATCTGATCTCTTGAAGTCCATCCAATTTAATAAATAATGTTGAAGCAATAAAAACTGTTCTTTTCTTGTATCTACCATCAAAGTATTGGTAATATGGACAAAGTAGTACGAACATTACCATAGCCCTAGATGCATTGTGCCAATGTTTGTAAAGTTACTTTTTCATGGCTGGGTTTTAGCATCGTGCAGAAAATAAAGGGAGATAAAAATAAACCTATTTACGGTTAAACGATTTCGTCCAAAGAATCCTGCTGCAGAAAAACTATGCTAATACGGGCGGACTGCGTATCTATAGATCCGGTCAGCAATTATTCTGGCATTAAAAATGAAGTTCTACTACGTATTTATTTTCTCCGTTATATCGACTATAACATTTCTATATATTGACACAGCTATATTCCACAGACAAGTACCATGAAAGTTCTTCCACATGTTATGAGAAATATCAACGAGTTTAATATACCGCCTGGTGATTCTAGTGGTTATGAGATAGTGTATTTTGGTGTAAATCTTATACTTATGTTTGATTATAGGCTGTCTTTTGATATAGAGGTAAGGAATACATATAGCGAAATTGGAGTTTTGATAACGTTTTAAAGGATTAAATAATACAATTGCTTACCAAGGATGAAGGTAATTGCAAACAGTCGATAATTTCCTTGATTCGCTAAAGTCCCAACACACGAAAGAACAGTATGCATATCATTTAAACCGATATCTTAAAACAACTCTTATTGAAAACCCTGGTAAGGCTTCTGAGTCTGATATCGTCACTTATCTAATGCAGATGAAACAAGAAGGTCTATCATATTCATATCGAAATCTTGCCAAGTCAGCTATCAAACATTTTTACCTTATGAATGACGTTGTATTGAATTGGGATAAAATATCCAAGTTTTTAGGCGAACAAACATTCGATAATAATACTAGAGGATATACCCATGAAGAGATTCAAAAACTGCTCAATGTTGCAGATGCTAAATACAAATGTGTCATTCTTACATTATGTTCGACCGGCATGCGTCGTGAAGCTCTGGTTCAAATCAATCCTGCAACTGATATGGAATACTTAGAAGATTACAAGTTATATAAGATTAAGCTTTA
>CAKOFP010000073.1 GCA_933226995.1 Candidatus Nitrosopolaris rasttigaisensis
AACTATCATTATGACCGTTGGCTTTTTCAGTCTCTTTATGTTTCATTCAACAGAATTTATGGTCGCAATAAACCTAGCAATAGTAGCTGCTGGAATCTCGTTGATACAAGTGGGTGCATTTAATATCACAATGGAGTATACTCCACTTCGATTTAGTGGAGTATCACTTGGGATGTCAGTCGTACTCGTCTTAATTGGAAGTTCTATTGGACCCGCAATTGCAGCAATATATATGCAGACACATCAGGAGCTTGCAAAAGGAGTCAGTAGTGGCTCTTTTCCCTCAGCAGTATCATACAACCTGATATTTCTAACTGCTGCTTTGATTTCGGCTATATCTGTCTCAATCGCGATGATATTGAAAAGAAGGATGACACCATCATCATTGGCATCATCAAAGTAATATGCAGTAGGAGCTACATTTGGTTCTCCTACACGTTCCACGTATTCTTTCAACTAGTTCAAATTATAGTCATACATATCCTCAAAAAATTCTACGAGTTCCAAGGCTCTATTTCTATTCATTGAAGTATGAAGAAAATTGGAGCTCTTGATTCCGTATCACGTGGTTCCTGAGCTCCTGATACCCCGAATGTATGAGAACTGGCTGTTAAAATATAGTGATCATACAGTAAAGTCGAGTGATGATAAAATTACAGAATACGGATATAATTGCCAATCTTGTGGTAGTCTATCCATGAATGTTCTTGTTCTGATGAAGAAGGTAGGTAGTGTCGCAAGCAATGACCAGACTTCGACAGGGACAAAAGCTGTATCTGAAACAGCATGACGGAGTAGAATACTTCTTCTGGAAGAAGACCAAGATGGATATTCAAGTAACTGATCTGTTAGAAAATATATCTGCTGACGAGTGGTGCGGTTTCCATGTTAGTATAAAAAGACACAGTCATAATATTCGTTTTCAACAAGGAAATTGAGCGATGTCTACTAATAAGCGAGACTAGCCTACGAATCATAGTTGTCCCATCAATGCTGGTTAACGTCGTACGGCCCATTCTTCAGTATGCGAATATCCATAGATTCATTGAGAGAGCTACCTGCATGCTTACCAGTCATATTATCGATGAGCTGTCCTGCCCCTTCAATAAAGCAAAAGGTTGGGGGGCTGCAGATCCAATCATTGTTGCTGAAGGGAACCACTGTATAGTGCCTGCTGCCTTCGACATTGATAGGAAAATCATAACCCCAACCAGAAGAGACCCACTGTCCGCTTGGCGCTTTATCATACCCGTTCTGTTTGACGGTAAAGTTGTCGATCCATTGCAGCGAACCGTCAGCCTTCTGATATGTCCCTACTTTATGCGCGTTCTCAAAGCTATAGAGGTTAACTCGCGCGCCGTTGTCGAACCTGAAGGAAGCCCACTCCCATGCTTGGGTCTTAAAGTCTCCCCATTGTCGGTCAACCCAACCTTGCCCTACAACATCTATAGTCTTGTTAGCTCCTGATTCATTCGTATAGCTGAGCTTACCTGAGACAATAAGACGAGGAAGTGAATAGTAGAAGCTAACGTTTCCAGGAATTCCCTGCTGTATAAATCCCTCCTTGTTAAATGCTGCGTCCTTTGCCCACATCACTTGATTACCACCTTGCATATTCAAGTCAAATGACATCTTGGGGGATTTCAACAGAGCCGTCATGTTCTGGCCATTATAGCTCCATGAACCTGTATATTGAGGAGTGGTATAGCTTAGAGTATTGCTCTTTGAGTTCCAGATCGCTTTCGGAGACGCTATTGTGGCATCGCTATTAAAAGTGTGAAACCCTGTATCATAGTTGCTCAATTCCACAGTAGGCGAAATAATCGTTGCATTAGGCCCCATCTTTGAAGCGAACTCAGGTGCCGCCTTTACAATTGGAACGTCCTTGCCATCGTATTTGAAAATTGTGCTAAAAAGCATGTATCGGTTACCTGATGCGTCATGCAGCAAAGCAGTAAAATACCACCACTCCTGTGACGTTGTCGTCTGGGCTCGATGCGGTTGCCATTCTGCCTTGGCCGAACGGTGGGTCATGTTTTGAGTATCATAACTAAGCTCAGCAGTGGAAGTATTTTGAACATTAGAGGGTTTGTGAACGGCTGCAGTTGCTATAGTCTGGCTGTTTTGTGCTAAGGATGCGTTGTTAGCGCCTGTTGTTAATAATATAAATACGGAAAGTATTGTGGCATATAAGGATACGTGATACCTGTTAATCATCAGATTCTGCAACTCACAAATTCCGAACATAATGTCAACTCAAATTTATGCATAAATCATGAAATATTTAGTATGTTTAAAAGGATATTGGAAAATGATACTGAATTTTTTACTATATCTTAATAATGTCTGAAACATAAGCCTAAAAGTCTTCAACCTTCCTATTTGTAGCTGCTGCTTTCATATGATACGCACTAGGCACACATACACATTAAACGACAAAAGGACTTCACTACTAGATTCCAACTGCGAGCACCACACCAGCTATATGACGAGCATCGACAAAAATATGAAGGATAGCACAAACCGATTTTGTTCTGTGTGTGGTCGCGGGTCTAATGCAGAGATGTTCCTTGTGTACCATTCTAGAAACGAGCAGTTCGCTATCAGGAGACGTGGTGAACCTTTTATTATATTCCCAAAGCAAGTACTGGGGCAAACGTCATGTTCTGAGAATTATGAACAGCATTAAATTATGTAGAATTTTAGTGAGAAAATGAAATATCAACAACTCAAGAAAACACACATTTATGCATTTTCCTACCGAGGTTTCAAATTAACAAGGATAGTTCGGAATCCACAATGGAGCTAGTTTTACCCAGTGTTTTCCAGATTGTGCCGGGTGAATAAACATCCAGATATTATAGATTCAAAGGATGATAATTAATAGCTAAAAGTTGAAGGTAGCCATCCTTACAGCTTTGGCTGATCACAAAACGATGAAAATCTTGGGTTTCGTATTGTATTGAGCTAACTGGAAATCCTTCTGTGGATACTGGCCTAGTAGTTATTGCTTCGTTAAGGAAACTTCAACCTAAAATCATAATGTTATTAGTAGGTATTTTAATATCGTATGTCATAACTCTTTTTGTTAAGACCACCTAATATGAGTAGGAAATCCAAACCTTTATGCGTGGTTGGTGTGTTAATAATAGGTAGATAATATGTCTAGGGAATCGTCGATACCAGGTCTTGCAGATGTTATGAAGAAGGGTTCAGGAACACAACTTATTGTTGGCATAATAATTCTAATTATTGGAATTGGAATTGGATTATCATTAAAAAATGTGTTGATAATGTATTTAGCAATTGCCGCTGGCATTGCTGTAATTATTTCTTCATTTTTAATTATCATCAAGCAATATGATAGAGCAATAATTCTCAGATTAGGAAAATATCAGAAACGAGTTGGTCCAGGAGTTCAAACTAGGATACCGTTTGCAGATAGTGTTCTTGTGTTAGACATAAGAGAAAAGGTACGAGAATTTAAAGCTGAGAGGATGCTTACAAGGGATAACGTTCCTGTAACTATTGATGCAATACTTAGGTACAAAATTATTGAAGATCGATCTAAAGACGCTCTCTTAAATGTTGAAAACTTTAATGAGATGATACAGCAGGTTTCGCAAACTACCCTAAGAAACAATATTGGTTCTGCTTTCTTTCAAGAAATACTATCAAAAAGGGTTGATATAAATAATCTTATTAAATCTGTAATAGCGCAAGAAGCTAGTAATTGGGGTATTGAGGTAACTGGAGTAGAAATACGACAAGTAATTATCCCTCAGGAATTAGAGAACGCAATGTCAATGCAGGCACAAGCTGAACGAGAAAAAAATGCAAGGGTCATATTCGGCGAATCAGAGATTCAGGTGGCGTCAAAATTCGTGGAGGCAGCCAACGTATATACGAATAATCCCATTGCATACGCACTAAGACAATCAAACATGCTGTACGAATCAATAAAGGTTCAGGGCAATACAATCGTTCTTATTCCGTCTGAAACTCTTAATTCGATGGGTTTTGGAAATTTGGCAATGAGCATTGCATATCTAGAGAGTACAAAAAAAGCAGTAGAGTCAAATACAAAAGCTGCATCTACTAAAACAGCAGCACCCAATATAATAAAATGATGGAAATTCAAAATTCAAATAACGGTAACAATTTTGATTAAATGGCTTATGCAAAATTGTTACGCGTAGAATTAATTTGAAAATAAAAAGAACATAAA